>JAJXSZ010000008.1 GCA_021784255.1 Pseudomonadota bacterium
GCCGCCCTTTATTGGCACGTTTCACGACCGATATCCGCCGCTCGGTTCGGCGGGCCGCATCGGGAGCCAGCGACATCGAAATGGCGTTCGATGTTGGTTCGATCGTCGCCGGGGCGGCGAGTGCGCCGGTGCGGGAGATCGAGCTGGAATTGAAGGCAGGCGATGCTGCCGATCTGTTCGCCCTCGGCCTGGCGCTGACCGACGTGGCGCCCGCGCGCCTCGGCGTGATGAGCAAGGCCGAGCGCGGTATGCAGTTGAGCACCGGCATCGGTGCGACGGAGCTGCACGCCGAATCGCTGGTGAGACCAGGCCATTCCGTCGACGACATGATCGGGATGACCATCGGCTCCTGTGTGCGCCACTTCATCGGCAACTGGCCCGCGTTTGAGACCAGCGAGAGCCCCGAGCCTGTGCATCAAATGCGGGTGGCGATGCGTCGTCTGCGCGCGGCGCTGGCGCTTTTCCATCGGGAGTTTCCCTGCGTCGCGTTCGAGGCATTTCGCAGCGAAGCGAAGCGGATCGCCTCGACGATGGGCGAAGCCCGCAACTGGGATGTTTTCGCCGAGCTGGTGCGGACCGGCCCCGGTGCGGTGTTCCCCGACGAGCCCGGGCTGCCGATCCTGCTCGCGGCCCAGGAGACATGTCGTGTCGCGGGCTATGAAGCGGTGGACGGGCTGCTGAAGTCCGCGGACGCAACCCGTTTCGTCCTTTCGCTGCTGGAATTCGTGGCGAGGCGTGCGTGGCGCAACACCGTCGCCGGACCGGATTTGCCGCGCCTCTCGGCGCCTGCGGCCCGGTTCGCGGCGCTAAGCCTCGATCGGCTGCACCGCAGGGTGCGCAAGCGTGGCAAGCGTATCCTCAAGATGCCGGCGGACGAACGCCACGCGCTCCGCGTGCAGCTGAAGCGTCTGCGCTATGCAACGGATTTCTTCGGCGACCTGTTTCCCGATGCGCCGGCGGTTCGCGCTTATGCGCGGTCGGCGGCAAGACTTCAGGACGTGCTCGGCGTGTTCAACGACATGGTGATGGTCACCCAGCTGATTCAGCGCCTGCCCCTGGGTGGCGAGCCCGCCGCGCTTCGGGCTGCCGGCATCATGATCGGGTGGTACAGCCGTGGCGGCCAGGCGGCCCGGGACACGTTGCGCGAAGCCTGGGACAGATTCCGCAAGGCCAAACCGTTCTGGAATGACGCGTTGTCGACCGCGACAGCGGCCGGCCGCGAACACACTTCATCGTGACTTGAGCCAGATGCGTGTCATCGCTTTGCCCGCCAGGACTCGACGATCGCCAGTTCGCGCTCCGGCCGTTCCGCGACCACCGACAGCCGACCTGCGTAAACCGCGCCGTCGTTGCCGTCGAGCGAGAGGAAATCACCCTCGGAGGATGACCCGCCGCCGATCCGGCACAGGCGCCGCGCAAGATCGCTAGACAGGTCGGGGCTGGCCACCAGGCAAACCTTGCCGAGCTGGCGCGCCATCGCCGCTGCCTGTGCCGTGCGGCCGCCCGCCGCGTTCAGGATACCTGCCGCCACGGCCAGGCCGGCAATGTCGGCGGTGGTGGTCTCGCGCCGCACCAGGTCAACAGCGATCCGCAGCGCGGCCCAGGGCGTCCGCGTCACCCGCCTTGTCTGCAACAGCCACAAGGAGCCGCTCTGCAACGTGAACCAGAAGTCCTGGACATCGCCGAACAACCGCTCCAGCGTACGCCACATTCTTTCCCGTTCGACCAACACACCCGGCAAGCGCCGCCGCAACGGCGCACCGTCGGGCAGAACCTGCCGTCCGGCCACGACATCTTCACCCTGGCCGTTGAAGACGACATCGAAATAGATCTCGCGCGCGCCGGTCGCGGGGGACGCCGACGCCGACGCCGGAGACCCCTCCAGCATGGCCTTTGTCGCACGGCGCAGGCTGCGATGATCGAGCTCCGCCGCCGCGTCCACCTGCGCCTCCGCTGCCGCATGCGCCATGATCTCGTCGAACGGGCCAGGGGGCAGTCCCAACACGACCTCGGCGGAGCCCTGAACGAACCGCCGATAGCTATCCCAGGTCAGCCGCGGCTTGCCCGTCAGCAGAACCAAGCCTTCCACGCGGTCGGCGTTGAGCCCGACAGCGCGCACGGTCTCGAGCATCCCCGGCATGGAGATGGCGGCCCCCGAGCGCACCCACACCAGAAGCGGCCGCCGCGGGGCGCCAGAACCAAGGCCGGACGCCGCTCCAACCCGGCACTCCCGGCAGCGAGCGCCGCCGTCGGCGCGACATCGTCCGCGGCGTCGTCGGCCACTTCGAGCACCCGCAGCAGAACCTCGCGGTCGGGGCGCCGGTGCACCACCTCGCGGGCCGCCACCACGAGCAGGTCGGCGTCATACTCAAGACGCCGCGTGCGGAGAGCCCGCCTGGTGTCTTCCAACCACGAGATGGAACGGCTCGCCGCCGGCCAGTGTCGCGTCGATCGAGGTCAAGGCCCGGCACCGATGTCACCGGACTGTCAGGCGCCTCCGCAAGCGCCGAAGGTGCCTCTTGGCCGTCAATGGCCGATCAGCGCGATCAGGATCTCCATCGCGATCAGCCCCACGATCACCACCTCGATCAGCGCGGCCCGCGCGGCTGACGCCTCCTGATACAACGCGGTGTAGCTCTCGCGGATGATCGCCAGTTTCCGATCCACCGCGGCGCCGACGGTACGGACCCGGAACAGTTCCAGCGCGGCCGCATAGACGCGCGCGAGATAGACATCCCCGGTTACCTGCAGCGCGTTGTCCACGCGCTCGGTGAGCTCCGTCACTTCCGCGACCTGCGCGGTCAGCTGTCTTGCCAGCCGCGCATAGCGGCGCGACGAAAACAAGGAAACCGTGCGTTGCGTCCGCTCGATCGCGTCATACATGCGCGGCAATTCGGCATCCAGCAGCTCGTCGTAATAGCGCATTTCCAGAAGCTGCGCGTTGGCGACCTCGATAGCGTCCTCCACGTCGGAATCACCACGCGGTTCGTAGATGAAGGCACGGTCCCAGGCGAGCGCGACCAGATCGTCCGTGTAATAGGAAAACCGCGCGCGCAAGAGGTCCTGGCGTGCGGCACCAGACAATGGACGCTTCTCGCCGGACAGCAGGGGCACCAGATCGGCCTGAAGCTGCAACGTTTCGGCCGACAAAGCGGTGTCGAACGATTCCACGGCACCGATAAGGTAGTCTTCCTCGACCATCGTCGCGGCTGGCCGGACAAGCGCGCCGGCAAAGACGGCGCACACGGGTTTCAACAGGCCCGACCACAACCCAGCGCCCGACTCCGCGCCTACTTCGTGATCCACGGTGTTCATCAGCCGCACGAAATCCGTCCAGCCGAGATCGCGCGCTGGCACCCGAAGCGCCAGCGTCAGAACGCCGAAATCATAGAGCCGGCAGATGACATCGGCACTGACCGACACGCCGTCGAGCAGCAGCTTCGCCGGCTCCAGCACCAGCTCTACCGGCGCCACACCAAACGCGACGGCCTTGGCCGGCGTGGCGCTGAGCCGCGCGCGCGTGGTGACGGCGCGCATGCGTTCCGCCCAGAGCTTTTCCGCCTTCGGCAGATCGATGGCGTAAGCGACATCGAACAGGCGGTACGCCGTGACCGTACCCGAAACCACCCGCAGCTCGCCTGCGTCCATCGTCCTGCCTCAGGTCACCCGGAAATTCCGGAACTGCCAGGGATCGGTGCTGTCCACGTCCTCGGGAAACAGCGCGCCCCGATGCAGCAACGGCGTCCAGTCCGAATAGGCACCCACCAGCTCGCCGAGATAGGGGCGGGCAAGGTCGAGCACCCGCGCTCCGTCGAGCTGTTCGGCTTCCAGGATGCCGGCGCGTGGGTTCTCGATCGCCCACACCATGCCGGCGAGCACCGCCGCGGCGACCTGCAGGCTGGTAGCGTTGTTGTAGGGCGCCAGCCTGCGGGCTTCCTCGATGGAAAGGCGCGAACCGTACCAATAGGCGCCGCGCGCGTGGCCCATCAGGAGCACGCCGAGTTCGTCCACGCCGCTCACGATCTCGTCCATCATCAGCCGCTTTTCCGCCTGAAGTTCCCAGTTCTTGCCAGCGAACTCGTGCAGGGACAGCACTGCGTCATCGCAGGGATGATAGGCGTAGTGCACGGTCGGCCGGTAGCGCACCTGCCCGGCCTCGCGCAGCGTGAGGTAGTCGGCGACGGAAATCGATTCGTTGTGGGTGACGAGAAAGCCGTGGAACGGTCCCGCCAGTGGCGTCCAGGTGCGCACGCGCGTGCTGGCGCCGGGACGCATCAGATAGATCGCGGACCCGCCGCCGAACTCGTGCTGCCGCCCATCTTCGGGGAAGCTGCGTTCATGCGTGCCCCAGCCGAGTTCGGCTGGCTGGCAGCCTTCTCCGGTGAAGCCGTCGACCGACCAGGTGTTCACGAACTCTCCCGGCCGCTTTGCCTCGTGCGCCGATTGCGTGTCGCGCTCGGCGATATGGATCGCCTTGACGCCGAGACGCTGCGACAGTGCCGCCCATTCGGCCTGCGAGCGTGGCGTGCCGTGCGCGGCCCCGGTGTCGCGCGCGATGTTCAGCAGCGCCTGCTTGACGAAATGCGACACCAAGCCGGGATTGGCACCATGCGTCAGCAACGCGGTCGGCGTGCCCGGCCCCCTCGCCAGCGCCAGCACGCTCTCGCGCAACGCATAGTTGGACCGTTGCGACGGCGTCAGCGACGGATCCGTGTAGCCGCCGGCCCAGGGCTCGATGCAGGTGTCGAGATACAGCGCGCCGACTGCCTGGCACAGCGCGATCAGCGCCACCGACGAAACATCCACCGCAACGTTCAGCAGGAAATCGCCAGCGAACAGCAGCGGGCGCAGCACGGTCTCGTAATTATCGCGCGTGAGCGGTGCCACCGTGCTCCGCACGCCGCAGGCCGCCGCTTGCTCCATGCCACGGGAATCGGCGGTGAGGATGTGGATGCGCTCGCGCGGCATGTCGATGTGGCGCAGGATCAGGGGCAGCACGCCCTGGCCGATACTGCCGCAACCCAGCATCAGCAATCGGCCGGCGAACGAAACGTGCTTCATAGGCAGACTCCCTGTCCCCGGTCAGGCGGCGATGTCGCGGCGTGTCGGCTCATCGACCTGCCACCAAGTTGTCAGTCAGTGGCTGGCGAAGCCTCGGCGGGTTGTATGCCGTGTCGCGCGGTGGGGGCAACGGGCGACCGGCGGCGGTGGTCGGGGGCGACACGCCAGCGACGAAGACGTTCAAGCCCTGCCCGATCGGCTTCCTTCGCCTCGATACCGCCCAGCTGCAGACCGCCGAAGGCAGGCTCACCCTCTTCGTCGCCCTAATCGCCGCCGCCCCCTAGCCGCGACGCTGCCGCCGGTCAGCGGGATCGCGTGCGGCTCACCGAGGAAATTGCGCTCGCCGACTCGAGCCCCATCGTTGGGCCACCAGCACCTCGCACCCGCACGCCCCGACCGCTTGTGCGACGCGATGGGCACCCGCCTGCGCAACGGTCCGGCCGGCCTGCACCGTGCTTACATCCGCATGTTCATGGGCGGGCACGCGATGAGCCGCCACGCTCCCGCCGACCAAGTGGTCCGGATATCGCTGGGCCGGCTGCACGAGGGACAGGTCAGGGCCTACGCCGCTCTCCGGGAGAGCCGGTTCAAGGCGCTGCGCTGCGGCCGGCGCTTCGGCAAGTCCGAGCTCGCCAAATCCTGGATCATGCAGGGCCTGGTGCAGGGCGAGGCCTGCGCCTGGATTGCGCCGCAGCACATGACCTCCGCCGAGGTCTTCCACGATCTCCGAGATCGCCTGGGGCCGCTGCTGCAAGCTCACTCCCGCGCCGACAGCGTGATGCGCCTGGCCACCTGCGAAAGGCTCGACCTCTGGTCCCTCGAAAACCCCATCGCCGGCAGCGGCCGCGGCTACGCCCGCGTGGTGATCGACGAGGCGGCCTACACAAAGCGCGGGGACAGCCACAGCATCGGCTCGATGCAGAGCCTCTGGGAGACCGCCATCAAGTCAACCCTCTACGACCAGGGCGGCCAGGCGCTCGTCCGCTCCAACGCCGCGGACCAGGACCCCGGCAACTTCTTCTACGCCATCTGCACGGATCCCCGGCACGGCTTCCAGGAGTTCCACGCCACCACCAAGGACAACCCCTGTCTGCCGAAGCGCGAGCCCGGGGAGACCAAGGAGGCCTGGCACCAGCGCCGTCAGGCCAATCTGCAGGCGCTGAAGGACAACAACGATCCCCTCGTCCACGCCCACGAATACCTCGCGGAGTTCGTCGACTGGTCCGGCCAGGCCTTCTTCAGCTGTGACAAGCTGCTGGAGGACGGTCAGCCGATACCCGTCCCAGCACCCTGCGACACGGTGTTCGCGGTGATCGACACGGCGTCGACGACCGGCACTGACAACGATGCCACGGCCGTCACGTTCTTCTCCATCAACAGGCTCTCCCCGACCCGGCCGCTCTGCATCCTGGACTGGGACATCGTGCAGATCGAGGGCGCCCTGCTGGAAGCCTGGCTGCTCCGTGTTTTCACCCGGCTCGACGAACTGGCCCGCCAATGCCGAGCCCGGTACGGCTCGATCGGTGCGTGCATCGAGGACAAGAACTCAGGGGCAATCCTCCTGCAGCAAGCCCTCCGGCGCCGACTGCCAGCCCGCAAGATCGAATCCCGCCTCACCGCCTTGGGCAAGGACGAGCGTGCGCTCTCCGTCTCCGGCTACATCCACCAGGGCCTGGTGAAATACACCGAGCCCGCCTTCAACAAGATCGCCGACTACAAACGCACCTCACGCAACCACCTGCTCGACCATGTCGAGAGGTTCCGCATCGGCGACAAGCGCTCCCACCGCGAAGACGACCTGCTCGATACCTTCTGCAATGGCATCGCTATGGCGCTGGGGAATAGCGAGGGGTTCTGAGCGGCATTCCGCGCCAAGAGATCTTTGCAACGCCTTTTTACCTTCTCCTCATTCGCTACAATTAGCGTCATTGCCATGGTCGCATTCTTGCTATTGTGCATCCCATGAATTACCGGTCACGGGATCGTTTACGTTTCGAAAACCCTGCGCTCGATCCTCGTCAGCCGCTCCGCGCCGCCCTGCCTCACCAGCATTGTCTCGCTGAAGGCGAGGCCGCGAGCCGATGTGTACATATGGAAGATCATGCCCTCCTCGAGCACCCAGTCCGCGCCTGGACGAAAGACGCGCGTGAAGTCACTCGAGCGCAGTGGTTGTTGCGAGTAGTACCCGAGCGTGTAGCCCGTGATGTTGTCGTAGTGCTCTCGTAGGCCCGCGTGGAGCACTCCGGCGCGCAGAATGGCATCAACCTCGGCGGCGCGCGCGCCAGGGCGCATCATGGCGAACTGCGCGTCCTGCAGGCCGAGCAAAGTCGCGGCGTCGTCACGCTGCGCCGCCGAAGCGCCGCCGATCGCGATCGGGCGCATCAGGCGCGCGCTGTAGCCATGGAAACGCGGCACGAGCTCAAGGTGCAGGATGTCACCGTTCCCGAGCGGCGTGTCGTGCAGATGACCGTGCAGGAAACCCCAGCCGCGCCCTACTGTGATCGGGCCGACGTGGCCAGGCGTGCCGCCCAGTTCGATGAAGCGGCGCGCGGCATAGGCGCTCCATTCCCGCTCCGTGCTGCCAGCGTGGGCGCACGCGGCGATCTCGCCCATGACGGTGTCCGCAATCGCGGCGGCGCGGCGGGCGAGGGTGATCTCGGCAGGTGATTTGCGCAGCCGTAGTTCCCAGGGCAGGCCGGGGAGGGCAACGAAGCGCGCGCCGGGCAGGGCGGCACACAGCCGTTGGTAGACATCCACACTCATCGCGTGGCTGCCGGAATCGAATCCAATCGCTGCTTCGGCCAGCCCCATGCGGCTCATGCCGCGCGCCACCGCGCCGACGCCATCCTCGGTGTCGGCATAGGCCAGGTTCCCCTTGAACCAGCACGCTTCCTCGAATGGCGCGACGTCCAGGGAACGCAGCACCATCAGCGGCTCGCCCGAGAGCGGAACGATGCAGGCGCGGTAGAAGCTGACGGAACGCTCGTGGCCAGTGTAGTAGGCGAGGATCTCCGCGTCGTCGATCAGCATCGCGGCCACGCCGGCCTTGTGCATCGCGGCTCTCAGGTGAGCGAGGCGTTCTTCGTATTCCTCTCGCTTGAAATCCCCGCTCATGCCACGCCGCAGATCTCAAGGATGGTCAGCATGTAGATGCGGATCATGTCGAGGAAGTCCGGGATATCCACCCGCTCATCTGGCATGGTGTTGTAGCGCCCGCCGGGACCGCAGACGATGCCCTCCATTCCCGCGTGCTGCAGATGTGCCGCGTCCGTGCCGTAATAGGCGGGCGGGCGGATGGCGCCGGTGGGTTGTTCCACCCCGCGAACGGTCTTGTAGGCGTGGTTGATCGCCTGCACGATGGGGCTATCCTTCCCCACTTCGAAGGTCGGCATCATCGGGCGGCCCTTGAGGTGTTCCGGGGTCAGCGTGGCCTTGAGGCCCGGGAAGCGCGCCTCCAGTGCCCTGAGCTCAGCTTGCATGTCCTCCAGCACCCGCGCCTCGTTCTGGCCTGGCGCGTAGCGGCAGGAGCCCTTGAGGCGCGCATAGTCCGCCACCTGCGGCGGGCGCCATTCCTCAAGCTCGCGCCCAAGGGCAGCATGCACCACACCGACATGGCAACGGTTGATCGAGCGATGCTCCTCGCTCGGCGCGCCGGAGAAGGTCATTGCGTTGAGCCGCGGAATGAGGTCGCAGGCGGCCATGATCGCATCGACCGCCTCCTCGCGCTTGGACAGATGGCGTGTGTTGCCGACGAGCTCGATGATAAAGGTGAAGGCCGCCGCATGCATCGAGAGCGCTTGCAGGTCCGTTGGTTCCGAATTGACGAAGTAGTCGGCGCGCAGCCCCTGTTTCAGCAGCGCCAGCGTGCCTACGCCGCCCTGTAGTTCGCCCACGACGAAGGTGAGGATCACGTCGCCCTTGAGTCTCACGCCGGCATCGAGCAGCGTCTTCACAGCGCAATAGTAGGCAGCGTCGCCGGCTTTCATGTTGGAGACGCCGATGCCGTAGATGAATTTGTCGTCGATCTTTCCGGCGTAGGGATCGACGGTCCAGCCCTCGGTCACGGGGTTGGTGTCGAGATGGCCGTTGAACAAAAGGCTCCTGCCGCCACCCTGGCCGCGCCAGCGCCCGACGGCGTTGACGCGCTCACCCTCGAATGGCGCGATCTCCGCTTCGAGCCCCAGCTTGCGCATCTGCTCGGCCATGTACGCGGCGAGATCCCGCTCGCCTGGCGTCTGTGTGTGGCTCTTGTGGCGGACCATGGTTCCGAGAAATCCGAGGCACGCTTTCTCGTCGACGCGCGCGATGAGTTCCTGTGGGGTCACGTTCTGGTTTCCTCTCCGACTGGTAGGGGTGAGGCTGCGATCAGCTCCCGCGTGTATTCGTGCTCATGGCCACTGCCGAGAGCCCGGATGTCAAGCCGATCAACGAGAGTGCCCTCGCGCATCACGATGAGCCGGTGGGCAATCTGGCGGATCAGGTTGAGGTCATGGGTGATGAACAGGTAGGCGGTGCCGTGCTGGCGCCGCAGTTCCAGCAGCAACTCGATGGTGCTGGCCTGCACCGACACGTCGAGCGAAGCGGTAATCTCGTCGCAGATCACGAGGCGGGGTCTGGCGGCGAAGGCGCGGGCGATGGCGACGCGCTGCTTCTCGCCGCCCGAGAGCTGGTGCGGCCAGCGCGTGATGTATTCCCCCGGCAGGTTCACCTGGCGCAACAGGGTGGGGATTTCGTCCAGCGACCGGCCGTAGAGGCGCAAGGGGCGAGCGAGGATGTCGCGCACGCGTTGACGCGGGTTGAGCGAGGAATCCGGGTGCTGGAAGACGATCTGCACCGCGCGGCGATAATCCCGGCGCATGCGGGTGACCGGCACCCCATCGAGACGAATGGCGCCCCCAGCCCGCACAAGACCTGTCAGTGCCCGCGCGATGGTGGATTTGCCGGAGCCGGACTCCCCCACCACGCCGAGGATCTCGCCCTCGCGGATGTCGAAGCTCACGCTGGCGATGCCGCCGCCTTCGGCACGTTTACGGAACAGGCGCTTGCGGCCGTAGCGGACGCCGAGCGCCTCAACGCGTAGCACTTCGTGCGGTGGCGGCTCATCCTGCACGAGGCGGCGGTGGGGCCGGGGTACCGCGTCCACCAGGCGGCGTGTGTAGTCGTGCGCGGGGTTGGTAAAAATGCGCGTGGCTGGCCCCGTCTCCACCACCCGCCCGCCGCGCATCACGGCAACGCGCTCCGCCACGCGCGCGACGAGGCCCAGGTCGTGCGAGATGTACAGGCCGGCAACGCCCGTCTCCGCCCGCAGCCGATGGAACAGATCGAGGATGCGCGCGCCAGTGATGACGTCGAGCGCTGTAGTCGGCTCATCGAACAGGACGATGTCCGGGTGCGGTGCGAAGGCGGTGGCGATGACGACGCGCTGCTTTTCGCCGCCGGAGACCTCGTGCGGATAGCGGTGCATCAGCGCCTCGGCGCGACGCAGCTCAACGCGCTCGAGCCAGGAAACGGCCTCCTTCCATGCGGCGCGCGAGGACAGACCCCGGTGGCGCTCCAGCACCTCCGTGATCTGCCGGCCCAGCGTCAGCGTCGGGTTCAGCGAGGTGGCCGGATTCTGGAACACCATGCCGATGCGCTTGCCGCGGATGGCGCGCATGGCGGCGGGGCCGAGCGCGGTGAGGTCCGCGCCACCGAGGCGGACGCAGCCACCCGCGAGCCGCGCGTTGCCGGCGAGATGGCCCATCACTGCCATCGCAAGCGAGGTCTTTCCGGAACCGGACTCGCCTACCAGGCCCAGCACCTCGCCCGGCGCGACGGAAAGTGAAACGTCATCGAGTGCGCGGAAAACGCCGCGCGCGGTGGCGTAGTCGAGCGTGAGATGGGCGATGTCGAGCAGCGCCGTCATCGTTCGTCGCGCGGGTTCAATGCGTCGCGCAGCCCGTCCCCCAGCAAGTTGAAGCCGATCGCGGTGATGCCGATCGCGGCGCCGGGGGCGAGGACCAGCCACGGCGCATCATGCAGATAGGCGCGACCATCGCTGACCAGCAATCCCCATTCCGAGGAGGGCGGCTGCGCGCCGAGGCCGAGGAAGCTCAGAGTCGCCAGCAACATCACCGCGAAGGCGACGCGGATCGTGGTCTCGACGATCACCGGGGCGATGACATTGGGAAGCATCTCGGCCAGCACGATGCGCGTACCAGACTCGCCGCGGGCTATCGCGGCGGCGACGTATTCTTCTTGTCGTGCCGCCAGCGCCACGCTGCGGGTGATACGCGCCATGCCGGGTGCGAAGGCGATGGCGATGGCAAGCAGCGCGGTCTGCTCGCCCGCGCCGAGCGCGCTCGCTATGAGGAGGGCCAGCAACAGGCCGGGGATCGCAAGCACCGCGTCGACGGTACGCATGATCGCCTCGTCCCAGCGCCCGCCAGCATAGGCGGAGAGCGTGCCGACGATGGCGCCGGCGAGCGTACCGGCGAGGGTCGCGAGCAGAGCGGGCGGCACAGTCTCGCGCGCCCCGTAGAGCAGGCGGGACAACTCGTCGCGCCCGAACTGGTCCGCGCCCAGCCAGTGCTGTACGCCGGGGGCGGCGAAGCGGCTGACGTAATCCATGTGATCCGGGCGATATGGCGCGAGCGCCGGCCCGAAGACGCAGATAAGCGTGATGCCCAGCAGGATCACGACACCGAGCGCGCCCTGCTTGGTGCGCAGCAGGCGGCGGAACAGGTCAGTCATAGCGTAGCCGCGGGTCAAGCAGCGCGTAGGCGATATCAGCGAGCAGGTTCGTGACGGCATAGGTGCCGGCCATGATCAGCGCACCCGCCTGGATCGAGGGCAGGTCTCGGTTCTGGATCGCGATCAACAACTCGCGGCCGATGCCGGGGATGGCGAAGATCTCCTCGACGACGATGATGCCGCCGAGCAGGTAGCCGACATCCAGCGCCACCACCGTCACCACCGGCAGCAGCGCGTTGCGCAGCACGTGGCGCAGCAGCACGGTCCGGCGCGAGAGCCCCTTCAGCTCTGCCGCTCGCACATAGTCGCTGGCCAGGACATCGATCGTTTCCGAGCGCATCATGCGCGCGACATGCGCGATCAGCACCAGCGAGATCGTCAGAACCGGCGCTATGAGATGGCGCACGCCGCCGATAAAATGTTTCGTGATTGGCACATAGCCAGTAGCCGGAAGCCAGCCGAGCCGATCCGCGAGCACGACGAGGACGAACGTGGCGGTGACGAACTCGGGCACCGAGATGCCGAGATAGGAGACGAGGCCGGCGAGGAGATCGAGCGCCCGGCCGCGGCGCAGGGCCGCCAGGACGCCGAGCGGCACCGCGACGACGAGCATCAGCACGATGGAACACGCCGCGAGCAGCAGGGAGCGCGAGAGTGCCGTGAACATGGTCGGGCCCACCGGCAGGCCGGTGCGCATTGATGTGCCAAAATTCCCGCGCAGCAGCGCCCAGAACCAGTGCCAGAACTGCAGCCCCACGGGATCGGAGAGGCCGAGCTCTTGACGCAGGGCAGCGAGCGCCGCGGGGGTCGCGTTCTGTCCCAGCAGCGTCACCGCGGCGTCGGCGGGCAGCACCTGCGTGATGGCGAACACCAGCACCGAGACCACGAGCATGGTGTACGCCATCAGCAGCAGGCGACGCAGCAGCCAGGCGAGCGACATCGGGCCCGCTCAGGCCGCCGCGGATTCGAGGATGGCCATCTCAGGCACGATGCGGTGCATTCTTGCCGAGCCACAGCTTGTCGAGCAGGAACACGGCACCGCGCGGATTGAGCGCGTAGTTCTCCACATAGCCGCGCTTGGCCGCCAGCAGGTCGAAGAAGACCGGGATGACGGAGGGCACCTGCTGGTTCATCAGCTCCTGCGCCTGGGCATAGAGCGCCGCCCGCTTCGCCTCGTCCGTGGTGATGCGTGCCTGCTCGACCAGCTGGTCGAACTTTTTGTTATCCCAGCGCGTCTCCGGCCAAGCGGCGTTGGAGGTGTAGAGCAGCGAGAAGATGGCGTCGGCGGTTGCCTGCATGTTGTAGAAGCCGACGTAGAAATGGCCCTTCTTCCAGACCGTCGCGAGGTAGGTCGCGTGCGGCATGGTCTGCACCTTGATACGAAACCCGGCTTCTTTCGCCATCTCGCGCATCGCCACTGCCAGCTGCGCGCGCGTCGACGGGTTCACCGAGGCGACAAGGGTGAGGTCGATGCCGTTGGGATAGCCCGCTTCAGCCAGCAGCTTGCGCGCCTCAGGTATGTTGCGCTGCTTCAACGGCATCTTGTCGTAGAAATGGTAGGCGGGGCTGATCGGCGTGTCGTCGCCCGGCGTGCCGTAGCCCTCCGCCACGAACCCGACCATCGCCTTGCGATCGACGGTGAGCGCCAGCGCCTGGCGGATGCGCATGTCGGAGAACGGCTTGGCGTAGCAGGCCATGTTGACGTTCAGGAACTGGCCGGAGGGCACACGCAGCGGCACCACCCCCTTAGCGGATCTGAGCCGGCCGAACTGCGAGGGCTGGGTCTCGGCCATGAGGTCGGTATCACCCGCGATCAGTGCTGAAGCCTCGGCCGTCGGGTCGGGATAGATCACCACCTCGACGCGATCGACGTGCGGGCGCGTGGGGTCCCAGTAATGCGGGTTGCGCTCGACGACGATCTGGCGCTCGGGCGAGAAGGAGACGAGCTTGAACGGGCCGGTCCCGTTGGCGCTGTGCGACAGCACGCTCATGTCGCCCTTGGCGATCGCCGCCGGAATGATCTTGGCGTTCGTATAGGCGAGCGCCACGGGCAGGTCCGCGTACGGGCCCTGGAGGTGGAAGACGACCGTCGTCGCGTCGGTGGCCACGACGTCCTTCACCGGGCCGATATTGGTGCGTGCTGCGGAGCCGGCCTTTGGGTCCA
Source organism: Pseudomonadota bacterium (assembly GCA_021784255.1). Lineage (GTDB taxonomy): Bacteria > Pseudomonadota > Alphaproteobacteria > Acetobacterales > Acetobacteraceae > JAJXXT01. Next base: position 13,958 of record JAJXSZ010000008.1, read on the forward strand.
TCATCCGCTGGAAGCTCGCCTCGACGTCCTTGCCCGTGCAGGGCGTTCCGTCCTGGAAGGCGAGGTTGGGCCGCAGCTTGAAGGTCCAGGTGGCGAGGTCCGCGCTGGTGGTCCAGCTCTCCGCGAGATCGGGCTCGGCGGTCATGTCAAGGCGCAGGCGCGTGAGGCCGGAATAGAGCAGTTCGCTCACGAGATATTCGGGGTTCACGCGGGTGAGTAGCGGGTTCAGCACACTGGCCGCCTGGTTCACCGAGACGCGGAGCACGCCACCCTGGCGCGGCGTTGCGGTCGCTGCCTCCGCCGAGGAGAAGGCGGGCGCGAAGGGGAGGATGGCACCGAGCGCTGCGGCGCCGGCGAGGAGTGTGCGGCGAGGGGTCATGGCGTGTCTCCTGCGGGGATGGGTGAATCGGCGAGGTAGGCGAGCAGAGCACGCGCGAGCGATGCGATGTCCTGCACCGTGGTGAACTCGTCAGGGCCGTGGCCGTGGCTTTCCGGGCGCACCAAGCCGCCAAGCATGATCTCGGACAGGCCCGCGCGCTGCACGAAGCCCATGTCCGAACTGGTGGAGGAACCGTAGCGGGCGAAGCTGGCTTCGGGCCAGCCGAAGCCCCAGCCGAGCGCTTGGCGCCAGCGCGGCCAGCAGCGCGCACCATCGGGGTTCGTAACGGGATCGAGACGGCCCACGAGCTGGGTCGTGATGGAAAGGGCCTTGCTGTGCCCGCGCGCGCCGGCGACGGTCTGTTCGATCTCGGCCAGTGCACCCTCCATCGTCTCTTCAGGAATCACGCGGCGGTTGACCAGGATGCGGCAGCTTCCAGGCAGCGCTGAGCCCTTCGCGCCGCCCCGTACCGAGGCGATGGTCAGCCGCGCTGTGAGCGGCTGGCCACGTGTAGGGGGCGGCGGGAGCGCCGAGATCCGCGTTTCCACCTCGCGCTTCAGCGCCATCAGCGCCGTCAGCGCGGGCAGGGCCTCCTCCACCGCGTTAACACCGTCCGGCCCCGGGTCGCCGGAATGCGCGGCGCGGCCCTGCACCATGATCGCGATATCGAGGCTGCCGAAGCAGCCTGCCCAAATGCGCGGCGCCGCGCCGCCATTGAGGCAGATAAGTTCTTCACAGCCCAGCAGGTTTTGTTCGGCGAGGTAACGCACGCCAGGATAGAGACCACCCTCCTCGTCGGTGCAGGCGAGAAGTACGGGGTCGCGCGCAAGCGGCAGGCATGAAGCAGCCGCGGCGTCGATGGCAGCGATTAACGCAGCGATGGTGCCCTTCATGTCCGCGGTGCCGCGGCCGTACAGGCAGTCGCCCTCGCGCGTCAGCGCAAAGGGCGGGCGCGTCCAGCCCTCGCCGGCCGGCACCGTGTCCGTGTGCACATAGATGCCGCAGGCTGGGTGGCGCCGTTGCATCGGTTCCGCGACGAGGTTGACGCGCGAACCATGGCTCTCCGGCGTTGCCCACAACGCCTCGGGCACCTCCACGCGCCGGCAGGTGAACCCGCGCGGGGCGAACAGCGCTTCCAGCAGGTCGGCAAAGGCGGCGTATCCGCCTCCCGGTGGAAAGCTGGTATCGATCTCCACCAAGGATCGCAGGGCGTCCAGCCACGTGTCCTGCCGCGCCCCGATGTAAGATGCGGCGTGGGTCAGGGTAGCGGGCGTGGACGCTTGTGCCGGAATAGGGATTGGACGCCGCCATATTTCTATGCAGAAATCAACTATGCCCAGGGAACCGGCAAGGTTGTCAAGCCAGGACGTCGATGACGGCGATGAAAACCGAGCGTTCGTGCCACTGCATGAGCGGCTGAAGCGCACGCTGTCCGAGCGCATCCTGCTCGGTGAGTGGGCGCCTAGCGGCGCGATTCCAGGTGAGGTCGAGCTAAGCACGCAGTTCAGTGTCGCCGTCGGCACGGTGCGCAAGGCGTTGGCGGCGCTGGTGGCCGAGGGGATGCTGACCCGCCGCCCGCGCGTCGGCACGGTGGTGACGGGGCGCAGCCCGGCGCATTCGTTGCGCTTCTTCTTCCGCTACTTCCGCCTGCGCGGTGCCGATGGCGTGCTGTTGCACTCGAAGGCCGAGACGCTGGCGCTATTCGAGGAACAACCGTCGGCGGAGGACGCGCGCCGACTTGGTATCGCGACGGACGAGCCCGTGATCCGTATCCATCGTCGCCGCAGCATCGAAGGCCAGGCGATCATGCTGGATATGTACAGGATACCTGTCGCGTTGGTTCCAGGTTTCCCTCGTGATCCCGTGGCGCTGCCGCAGCTGCTCTACCTCTACCTGCTGGACCGCTGGGGCTTGCGCGTCACCGCGGTGCGCGAGGAGTTGGGGGCGGTGCTGGCGAGCACGGAGGATCGGGCCCTGCTGTCGCTGCCGGAGCCTGCGGCGCTGCTGGTGATCGAGGAAACATCTTACGACCAGGCGGGCAGACCCTGCCTGCTCGCCACGCACCGCGCACGAACGGAACAGCATCGTTACGTTCACGAGGTACGCTGAGTGCTTGGCCGCAGGCCGCCGCCAGGCAAGTGCGGCCTACATAGTGCTACGTTCGAGGCGGTATTCACCCTCTGCCGCCGCTTCGGTTTCGTCGGCGGCGGGGCTTGCGGTGAAGACGCCGCGGGGAAACTCCCCAAGCTCTCCCGCCTGGACCTGAACTCCGGCTGACGGGAGGGCGCGCTCTATTGCGCTGACCGCCGCGCGCGTCCACAACTTTGTCTGCCTTGCGTGGGGGGACAGATGATTATGGGCAGCATGAAATCGGCTTTCCTGGTGGCGGCCATAACGACCATCGGAATCGTCGGCCTTATCGGTGCACCTGCCCCGGCACTGGCAGCGCCGAAGACGAAGCTTACCGTGGATCTGCCCAACGACGTGGCGACCATGGACCCGCAGCTGCAATGGGACACGGATAGCTACTCGGTCTACCGCAACATCTTCGACAACCTGGTCACCCGCAGCACCAGCGGCAAGATCGTGGGTCAGGTGGCATCGTCCTGGCACTACACGTCGCCGACTGAGATCGTCTTCACCATCCGAAACGACATCCGCTTCCAGGACGGCAGCAAGCTCACGCCCGCTGACGTCGTCTATTCGGTCAAGCGCATCACCAACCCGGCCTTCAAGAGCCCGCAGCTCAGCCAGTTCGACGAGATCACCAGCGCCGCGGTGACCGGGCCGAATCAGGTGACCCTGACCACCAAGACGCCCTACCCGGTCCTACTCGCACAGCTCGTCAAGCTCTCGATCGTGCCCAAGGCCTATATCGAGAAGGTCGGAGACACCCAGTTCAACCTGCACCCGATCGGCAGTGGCCCCTACAAGCTATCGGACTGGGAGCACGGCGTGCAGTCCGTGCTTTCGGCGACCCCCGGCTACTGGGGCGGCAAGCAGCCGTTCGAGAAGGTCGTGTTCCGCGTGGTGCCGCAGGACGCGACCCGCGTTGCCGACCTGCGCGCCGGCGTTGCCGACATCGTCCGCCAGATCACGCCCGACGATGCGAAGGCATTGCAATCCGACCGCGCGGTGCAGGTGCTCGCCGTGCCGACCGAGCGCGTCGGCTACCTCTTTATCAACGCCGAATGGGGCCCGACGAAGAACGTGCGTGTGCGCCGCGCCATCGCGATGGCGATCGACCGCAAGGGGCTGATCTCCGCGCTGCTCGGCGGCTACGCCAAGCCGGTCAGCGTCGTGCTCACGCCGGCGAGCTTCGGCTACCCCACCGGGATCAAGCCCTGGCCGTATGACCCGCAGAAGGCCGCGGCGCTGATCAAGGCCGCGGGCGCCGAGGGCGCCACGTTGCCCTTCCTCACCTCGCCCGCTTATCCGCAGAACATTATCCAGGCGATCCAGCAGATGCTGGACCAGGTCGGGCTCAAGGTCGTGATCCACCAGATGGACCAAGCGAGCTACCTGCGCGACCGCCAGGGCACGCCGCAGGAGGCCGGCAGCCTCGCCTTCGGCCTGTGGTCCTGCGCCTGCCAGGACGCGGACGGCACGATCTGGCCGCTGTTCCACACCGGCAGCATCTGGTCGAAATACTCCAACCCCGCCTTCGACAAGGCGGTCGACGAGGCACGTTCGACGCTGGACGTAAAGGCACGCATGGCCGACTACCACACGGCCTTTGAGATCCTGCGCAAGGACGTGCCTGGTGTCGGCCTATATCAGGCGGCCGCGATTTATGGCGCACGGCGCCAGCTGCAATGGACGCCAACACCGAATGAAGCCTTCTTTATCATGGACATGAAGTGGAAATAGCGGCGTCGATGTGGGGCTGACCGCGTGCTGCGCCACATCGCGGGGCGCGTTGGGCAGGCGGTCGTCACCACGTTCGGCGTGCTGACGCTCGTCTTTTTCCTGATGCGTCTATCGGGCGATCCGACTTTGCTGCTGGTCCCACAGGGTGCCAGTGCGCACCAGATAGCGATCCTTCGCCATCAGCTCGGCTTCGACCGACCGCTGATCGTGCAATACGTCGCCTACTTGCGGCAGCTACTGCAGGGCAATCTCGGCACTTCCCTGGTGCAGCGCATGCCGGTCGCGAGCATCCTCGGCTCGCGCATCCCCTATACGATCGAACTCGCGGCCGGCTCGCTCGTGGTCGCGGTCGGCATCGGCATTCCCGCGGGCGTCGCCATGGCGGTCTGGCGCGGCTCGTTGGTGGAGCGGTCGCTCGCCGCGCTGGTATTCGCCGGGCAGAGCATGCCGACGTTCTGGTCCGGAATCCTTATGATCCTGCTGTTCGGCGTCGTCCTCGGCTGGCTTCCGACCTCGGGCGTTGCAGGCCTGCCGTCGCTGATCATGCCCTCGATCGCGCTGGGGGCGCTCAGTATGGCGAGCTTCGCGCGGATGACGCGTATCGCTGTGCTCGACGAACTCTCGCGCGACTATGTGGCCGCCGCGCGCGCCCGGGGGCTCTCGCTGGGCGCCGCCGTCGCCCGCCACGTCGCGCGCAACGCGGCGATCCCGGTGGTGACCGTGGCCGCGCTCGAGATCGGCAACCTGCTTGCCGGCGCCGTGATCGTCGAGACCGTGTTTGCCTGGCCGGGCATCGGTCAGCTCGCCATCCAGGCGATCGCGGCGCGCGACTTCCTGGTGGTACAGGCGATCGTACTGTTCGTTTCGTTCGTGTTCATCGTGATGAATCTTCTCGCCGACGTCGTCTACGCGGTCATCGACCCGCGCATCCGGCTCAGCAGTTGACCGGTCGTTTTACGCCCGGCATCGCGGCGATTCTGGGGTTGCTCGCGATCTACGTGTTCGTGGCGGTTCTTGCTCCCTGGATCGTGCCGCACAACCCGCTGCGCCAGATCCTGCTGCTTCGCCTGCGCCCGCCGCTCACCTACAGCCCCTCAGCCGGCTGGTTCCTGCTCGGTACGGACGATGTCGGGCGGGACCTGCTTTCGCGCGTCGTCGATGGCGCGCGCGCTTCGCTCATGGTCGGCGCCCTCTCGGTCTCGGTCTCGCTGTTGTCGGGCACCGTTTTCGGCCTGCTCGCTGGCTGGTTCCGCGGTTGGATCGCGATCGTGGTGATGCGCATCGTCGATATCGTTCTCTCCATTCCAGCAATCCTGCTCGCTGTACTCACCGTCGCCGTCCTTGGCCCCAGCTTCGCCAATCTGATCCTGGTACTCGGTCTCACCCGTTGGCCGCGCTACACGCGTGTCGCCTACGCGCAGACGCTGCAGGTCGCCACGCTTCCATATATCCGCGCCGCCGAGATGGCTGGTGCCCACGCCCCGCGCATCCTGCTGCGCCACATCCTTCCCAACATCGCAGGGCCGCTGATGGTGGTGGCGACGACGGAGTTCGGGCTGATGATCCTGTTCGAGGCCGGGCTCTCCTTCCTCGGTCTCGGGATCCAGCCGCCTTACCCGAGTTGGGGCTCGATCATGAGCGAGGGGCAGAACTATGTCGCCAGCGCCTGGTGGATGACGGTGTTTCCAGGCATCTGCCTGTTCGGCGTCGTGCTCTGCGTCAACCTGCTCGGCGACTGGCTGCGCGATCGTCTCGATCCGCGGGCGCAATCGCGATGAGCGCCGCTCTCGAGGTCTCGGATCTACGCCTCGCGATCGGCGGCGTAAACGTGGTGGACGGCATAGCGTTCAGTGTCGCGCCCGGCGAGGTGATGGCGCTGGTCGGCGAAAGCGGCTGCGGCAAGTCGCTCACCGCGCAGGCGCTGCTACGGCTGTTGCCACGCCAGGTGCGCCAGACCGGTGGACGTATCCTGCTCGAAGGCGAAGACATCACCGCGCTGGCAGAACGCCGCCTGCGCCAGATCCGCGGCCGGCGCATCAGCATGATCTTCCAGGAACCGCAGGCCGCCCTCGATCCGCTCTCGCCCGTCGGCGCCCAGGTGCGTGAGGCGAGCGGGCTCGCGTCGGCGGCCGCCCGGGAGGCGGTGCGACGCATGCTGGCCGAGGTCGGCATCGCCGATCCGGACCGGCGCATCGACCAATACCCGTTCGAGCTCTCGGGTGGGATGTGCCAGCGCGTGATGATCGCCTCGGCGTTGATCAGCCGGCCCGCGGTGCTGGTGGCCGACGAGCCTACAACCGCGCTCGACGTCACCATCCAGGCGCAGATCCTCGATCTTTTGCGACGTCTCGCCGCCGAGCGCGGTACGGCCATCGTACTCATCACTCACGACATGGGCGTTGTCGCCGACATCGCCGAGCGCGTCGCCGTGATGTACGCCGGGCGCATCGCCGAAATCGGGCCCACCGCGGCGGTCTTCTCCCGCCCGCGTCACCCGTACACCGCGCTGTTGCTCGCCGCGATTCCCAGGCTTGCCGACGAGCCGAAATCCCGCCTCGCGGTCATCGAGGGCAGCGTGCCACAGCCTTCCGAATACGGCGCCGGTTGCCGCTTCGTCGGGCGCTGCCCCTTCGCCGACGCGCGCTGCAATGCCGAGCCACCGCCTCTGCTCGAGACGGACGAGGGGCATTTCTCCGCCTGCTGGCACACGGAGCGCTTGGCATGAACCCGGTGCTCGCCGTCGACGGTCTGGTCGTGCATTTCCCTGCGCGCCATGGCCCACCGGTTCGCGCGGTGGACGGCGTCACCTTCACCGTTGCGGAGCGTGAGACGCTGGGCCTCGTGGGCGAGAGCGGCTGTGGCAAAACCACCGTCTCCAACGCTATCGTCGGCCTCGTGCAACCGACCGGCGGTGAGGTGCGCGTCGCCGGGATGCCGGTCAGGGGGGCTGATCGACGCACGCTGCGCGAGATCCGCGCCAAGGCGCAGATCGTCTTCCAGGACCCCGCGACCTCGCTCAACCCGCGCATGACCATCGGCGCCGCGATTGGCGAGCCGCTGCTGGTGCGCGGGCTCGCCCGTGGGCGGGAATTGCGCGAGCGCGTGGCGGCTCTGCTCACCGAGGTCGGCCTGCGCCCGGAACATGCGTCGCGCTACCCGCACCAATTCTCCGGCGGCCAACGGCAGCGCATCGTTATTGCTCGCGCGCTCGCGCTGCGCCCGGCGTTGCTGCTCTGTGTCGAGCCGGTTTCAGCGCTCGACGTCTCGGTGCGCGCGCAGATCCTCAACCTGTTTGTGGAACTGCAGCAGAGCCACGCCATGGCTTGCCTGTTCGTCTCGCACGACCTCGCGGTGGTGCGCCATGTCTGCGACCGCGTCGCGGTGATGTATCTCGGCCATCTCATAGAACTGGCGCCGCGCGACGCGCTCTACACCACTCCTCGTCATCCCTATACGCGAGCTCTCCTCGCCGCGGTGCCGGAGCCCGATCCCGCGTTGCAGCGCGCCAAGCCGCGCGTACCGCTGCAAGGCGAAATCCCGAGCCCCGCCGCACCGCCCCAAGGCTGCGTGTTTCATACCCGATGCCCGATGGCGATCGCGCACTGCCGCGAGGAGGTGCCGGCATGGCGCCACCTGGGCGAGACCATCGTCGCCTGCCATCGTGCGGAAGAGACACCGGCGCCATGACGGCGGCGCCGGCTCGCGCTCATTTTTTCCAGCCCATAGAGAACAGGAAGAATGACTCGTCCGCGGTGGGCTGGAACTGCACCTGGTTGCGCGCGACGAACATTGCCACGTCCTGATAGAATGGGACGACCGGCACGTCCTTGTGGATGATGGTCAGCGCCCGGGCGCAACCGGCAGCTTCACGCTGGCGCTATCCCTGGCCGGCCTGTCGCTGGTGATCTCAGCGGCAGTGCTCGTGGCGCTGCGCATGCCGGGGCGTGCCGCGGTGCTCGCTGCGCACCCTGCGGAGTAGCTCGGGCGGGAGCAGAAGGTACGCGTTCTGCTCCCTACCGAACTGCAACGGCTTCATCGTGAATCCGGGTGCATATCGGGCTCCGACCCGCTTTTTGCGGAATCTGCCGGCATCTGGTTCTGGGTGACCGAGCGTTCCAAGGACGCGCGCGATCGTTTCCGCGCTTCCAATCTGGTGCCAGATGGCTTCATCGTGGACGCCGTGGTGATCGACGGTACCACAGCGTTGATCACGGTGCGTTCAGCGGCCAAGGCGAGCGCCTGTCCCGGATGCGGAATCCGATCCCAACGGATCCATAGCCGATATTACCGGCGTTTGGCGGACCCGCCGATTGCAGGGCGCCCGGTTCGGCTCATGGTCTAAGTCCGCCGCTTCTACTGCAACGCCGTCCTGGCGGCGGACGCGTCTTCGCCGAACATTTTGCGTGTAACGTGCTTTTCGCATCGGTCCGCCGGACGACGCGCTCGACCACATCGTCCATCATCTCGGCCTCGCCCTCGGGCGGCCGGCCTGCCGCTAGCTTTGCGCGCAAGCCCATTCCGGGCGACCGCGACGTTATGGGCTTCGTCGCCGGTATGAATGCGTGGCCGTGGCCTCCCAGGTGCCCAAAACCCGGGGAAGCGCCGCGCCAAGGTGACTCGGGCGCGTCACGGGCGCGAGGGCCCCGCCTGGCCTCACGAGGCAAATCGGCAACCGCTTGCCCGTTGCACAAGCGACATTGATTGTCACGTAAATCGGGGATCACGACACAAGCATCCTCAGTGTTCGAGTTGTCCAAATTCACCGCCCGCTTATCCGGGTCTATCAAGGCCAACAATTCGCACTTGAGGTCGCCAGGACCTCGCCTCCTGATACTCAGTCGCGATGTTCGCGACCAAGATCCTCTGGGGCACGAGCTTGCTCGTCATCGTCGCTGCCACTACGTTGATTCCCGCCATCAGCCTCGCTCTTCCCCACGCCCTTGGCTACCAGCGACCGGGACCTGCGCTCCTGTCGGGCCAGGCGCGGAGCCAGAAGATCTCTTATTCTGGAGTACTCATGCACGATTTCCACGGCCATCGCGTCGTCATCACTGGCGCAGCCGGTATTCATGGCAGCTGGATCGCTGCCGCGTTCGCGCGCGCTGGCGCCACGCTCTGCCTTTCGGATCTCCGTGGCGACACGCTTATCCCGCTCGTTGCGGAGCTGGGTCTGGATCCCGCAGTGACGCTGACCCACGCGACGGATCTGCGCGAGGAATCCTCAATCGCCGAACTGGCGGCGCTGGTAGAGCGCGCATGGGGGGCTGCGGATGTGTTGATCAATAACGCGGGCCTCTATCCCCGGACCGGCGTGCTGCAGGAACTCGATACCGAGACATTCGATACGATGATGGCGGTTAATCTGCGAGCGCCGTTCCTCACGGTCCGTGCGTTCGCGAAACAGATGATCGCGCATGGAATCAAGGGCAGCATCGTCAACATCGGCTCTGGGGCCGCGCGGCGGATAGTGGCGGGTTCCGTCACCTACTGCATGAGCAAGGCAGCGCTCGAACGCCTCAGCAAGGGCCAAGCGCTAGAGCTGGCGCCGCACCGCATCCGAGTGAACGTGGTCGAGCCCGGCTTCGCCGCCGGCAGTGAGGTCAGCGCGCTGCCCGCCGATTACGTGGCACGGATGGAGGCGAAGATTCCGCTCGGCCGCAGTTCAGGGCCGAACGATGCCTCTGGGGCCGTGCTCTATCTTTGCTCAGCCGCCGCTGCGTTCGTTACCGGGGCGGTGCTTTCCGTGGATGGTGGAAACTCGATTGGCTCATGAATGTGGCTGATGACGATGTTTCACCCGCTGCGCATGTGAACGCTGGACCAGGTGACCACCTGGGATGCTGTGCTGTTCTGGATTTTCATGCGTTTCGATCCACGCCCCCGCGAGGGGGCGACAATACAATCGGCCCGGCATCGACAGCACCTCGCAGTTGGACATCTCGAACAACCCTGAGTTTTCCGTTGTTCGACGGCGGCATCGAGCGGAGTGCCGCGCTGCGGCCGCTGATGGCGCCGATTTCGGCGGTATCCGGAGATGATTTCTGGTCTGGCGGAGCGGCTGCCCGCCGCAACCGAGGCGATTTCGGTCGCGCGGGCGCAGTTTTCCCATCGAGCCAGACCAGGCGCTGCATGTTGTAGGCGAGATTGGCGAGGTCGATCTTCGTGGTCGCCCGGGCGGGGCCGATGGTGCGGAGGAACAATCCCATTAGCCCCTTCTGCCGCGCGAAGACATGCTCGATCGCCGAGCGCACCCGCGACTTCGCCGCGTTGGCGACCGCCGTCCGGCGCGACATCGGCCGGCCCTGCGGCTTCCGGCGATGGATGCGCGAACGCATGCTGTTGTCGCCGAGCCATGCCTCGTTCGTCTTCGACCGGGATGCCGTATCGGCCCACACGCCGGCGGCCGTGTCTGAGCTGCTGGCGGTTTGGTGGACACGCTGTTTAGCTCGCGGCGGCGATCCGCTCGAACTCCATAGGGCTGAGATAGCCGATGGTCGAGTGGCGTCGCTGCGGGTTGTGGAAAAGTTCGAGGTAGTCGAACACGTCCGCTCGGACCTGGTTGCGGGTGCGATAGACTTTGGGGCCAGCCCCCTCGGTGCTTTGCCACGAAGCCGAACTTTCTATCGACTCCCTGGCAAAGTAGGCCGCGGCTTTTCTAGGATGTCGCGCTCCGCCTTCAGTCTGGCGAGCTCACGACGCAGCTGGGTCAGCTCCTGCTGCTCCGGCTTGACCTGCCCGTGCCCGGGAAAGGCTTGCTGGGGATCCGCCTCTCCTTCCCGGGCCCAACGCCGCAAAACGCTCTCCGCCACATCCAGGTCGCGGACCGCCTGAGCAAAGACAACACCACGCTCCTTGATCAGCTTCACAGCTTCGACCTTGAACTCACGACTGAATACCCGGCGCTTCGTCCTGAACCCCCAAGCCGGTGGAAAACCTAAACAGCGTGTCCACCAAACCGCCAGCAGCTCAACCTGCGCCGCACCTATGTCCGGATGTTCGTCAACCGGGTCAAAGTCAGCCGCCGGGAGGTGCATATTAGCGGG
>JAJXSZ010000190.1 GCA_021784255.1 Pseudomonadota bacterium
GCGCGCGATCGCCTCTTCCTCGCCGGCGCGTTTGAAGCGCGCGAGCACCTCGGTGCGCAGGCGTTGCAGATCGTCCGCGGCCACGGCGTCGCGCGTGGCGATGGCGATGGCCTCGCCGCCGCTCACGGCGAGCATGCCGCCGCGCACCGCGATGTGGTGCTCGGTGCCGGCCTGGTCGCGCCAGCTCACCACCGAGATCGCCAGCGCGGTCAGGAAATCGGCGTGGCCGCGCAGGATGCCGAAGGCGCCGGTGTCGTCCTCGGCACGCAGGTGCACGACGTCCTCGGCCGTGAGGACGAGCGCCAGCGGCGTGGTAACGGTGAGCTTCATGCGGCGGGCCGCGCACTCGCGCGCTCGCGCTGGCGCGCCTCGCCGAGGTCGCCGACCATGTAGAGCGAGCCTTCCGCCCAGGCATCGGCCTCGCCGTCGAGGATGGCGCGGCAGCCGGCCAGGGTGTCGGCGATCTCGACGGTCCGCCCTTCCTTGCCGGTGAACGCCTCGGTGACCATGAAGGGCTGGGTCAGAAAGCGCATCAGCCGGCGTGCGCGCTTGACCGCCTGGCGGTCGGCGGCGCTGAGCTCCTCGATCCCGAGCAGGGCGATGATCTCCTGCAGGTCGCGGTAATGGGCGATGGTTTTGCGCACCTCCTGCGCGATCCGGTAATGCGCCGCGCCGACCAGGTGCGGAACGAGCAGGGTCGAGGTCGAGGCGAGCGGATCGACGGCGGGATACATCGCCGCGCTCGCCATCTCGCGCGACAGCACGATCGAGGAGTCGAGATGGCTGAAAATCTCGGCGACCGCGGGGTCGGTGAAATCGTCCGCCGGCACATAGACGGCCTGGATCGAGGTGATCGCGGCACCGGCGACCGAGGCGATGCGCTCTTCGAGCTCGGCGATCTCGCTCGCCAGGGTCGGTTGATAGCCGACCCTGGAGGGCAGGCGGCCGAGCAGTCCCGAGACCTCGCTGCCAGCCTGAACCATGCGGTAGACGTTGTCGATCAGCAACAACACGTTCTCGCGCTTCTCGTCGCGAAAATACTCGGCGATGGCCAGCGCCGTCAGTCCCGCGCGCCAGCGTGCGCCGGGCGGCTCGTTCATCTGGCCGAACACCAGCGCGGTGCGGGCGAGGACGCCTGATTCCCGCAGCTCCAGCAGCAGCTCATGGCCCTCGCGCGAGCGCTCGCCGATGCCGGCGAAGACGGAGATCCCAGCATGGCGCTCGACCGTGGTGCGGATCAGTTCCATGATCAGGACGGTCTTGCCCACGCCCGCGCCGCCGAACATCGCCGCCTTGCCGCCTTTGACCAGCGGCGCCAGCAGGTCGATGACCTTGATCCCGGTGTGGAAGATTTCCTGTGCCGCGCCGAGCCGGGCGAGTGCCGGCGCCGCGGCATGGATCGGGCGGCGCGGCGTGCCGGCCGGGAGGGGCGGACCGCGGTCCGCCGGCTCGCCGGTGGCGTCGAGCAGCCGTCCGAGCACGGCCTCGCCGACCGGCACACGGATCGGCCCACCCAGCGCCCGCGCCGCCGCGCCGCGCCTGAGCCCGGCGGTGTTGCCCAGCGCCACCGACCGCACGGTCGCGGCATCGAGATGCTGCTGCACCTCCGCGATCAGCGGCGCCGGCCCATCGCTCGCGATCGCGATGGCCGCATTGACGCCAGGCAATGGCGCTTCGGGGAAGCGGACATCGACGACCGAGCCATGGATCGCCGTCACCTCTCCCGCGCCGGCCTCGTCGTGCGATGCGCTCGTCACCACCCCGTCTTCCTGAGGCGGATCTTGCGGGGCCGGCCGCGACCATCGCGGCACGCCACACCAAGCTCCAAAAGCGAACAATACTAACCCATTGCCGCCCTGCGGCGCCATCCCGGACGGCCGGCCCGTTACGGGAAGTTGAACGATTATTCAGCGATTTCAGCAGTCTGACGCGGCGGCGCATAAGCTTGCCGTAAGTCGTTGCCGGTAGGGCATCGGCGTCCCTGTTCGAGCCCGATCATGAAACCTCTGCGCTACTCCCTGCTCCTCGGCACCGCTCTCGGCGCCTGCCTCGCCGCTCCCCTGCCGGCGCTGGCCCAGACGCACTACCGCGACGGCACGTATCCCGGCCCCACCTACAGCGCCTATTACGGCTACGTGCAGGCGCAGGTGACGGTGCACAGCGGCAAGATCACCGAGGTGCGGGTCCTGAAATATCCGTCCGACCGCGCCACCAGCCGCTACATCGCCTCGCGCGCGCTGCCCTACCTCGAGCGCGAAGTGATCCGCGCGCAGAGCGGGCGCATCTATGGCGTTACCGGCGCAACGCTGGACAGCCGGGCCTTCGTCGCCTCCATCGACGGCGCGCTGCGCAGCGCCTCGCACTGATGGACGCGACCCGCTTCCTCATGGGCATGCCGGTTACCGTGGACGTACCCGCCGGTACGCAGGCGGTGATCGAGGCCGCCTTCGCCCGCTTCGCCGAGATCGAGGCGCGGTTCAGCCCGTTCCGCCCCGACAGCGAGGTGGTGCGCTTCAACGCGCTGCGCCTGGTCGACGGCGAGCCGAGCGAGGAGCTGCGCGAGGTGCTGGCGCTCGCCGAGCGCACGCGCATCGAGACCGACGGGTATTTCGACATCGCCCGCCCAGACGGTTTTCTCGATCCGACGGGCATCGTCAAAGGCTGGGCGATCCGCGAGGTCGCCCGCCAGATCGAGGCGCAGGGCTTTGCCGACTACCTGGTGGATGCGGGCGGGGACATCCAGTGCCGCGGCAACGCGCCGGACGGCGAACCCTGGCGCATCGGCATCCGCAACCCGTTCGATGCGATGCAGATCGTCAAGGTCATCGCGCCGCGCGACCATGGCATCGCCACCTCCGGCACGTCCGCGCGCGGCCAGCACATCTACGACCCGCACCAGCCGGGCCGCAGGATCAGCGACGTTCTCAGCATCACCGTGATCGGCCCCGACGTTCTGGAAGCCGATCGTTTCGCCACCGCCGCCTTTGCCATGGGCGAGGGCGGCATCGGCTTCATCGAGGCGCAGCCGGGCCTCGAGGGCTATCTCATCGGCGCTGACCGCCTCGCGGTGCAGACCACCGGCTTCAGGGAGTTTGTCGTGTCATGACGGACAGCGTGCGTGCTGCCACGAAGCGTGAAACCAACTTTGCCATCACCCGCATGGCCGATGCGGTGCTCAACCATATCACCATGTACCGCCTGGTACTCGCCTACACCGGCGGGCTGCTGCTGCTCGCCTTCCTGCTCGGCTTCGCGCACCTCGTGCCGGTCGATCCCACGGCGCTCGCCTTCTCGGCGGTGGTGATCCTCGGCACGTGCTGGCTCAGCAACCGGGTCTTCGCCGCGGTGCTGCGGGTGCCGGCCAACATGGAATCCTATGCCATCACGGCGCTGATCCTGACGCTGCTGTTCGCGCCGGTGACGGCAAAGAACGGCGCCGGCGTGGCGGGGCTCGTGGTCGCCAGCGTGGTCGCCATCGCCTCGAAATTCCTGATCGCCCCGGGCCGCAAGCATATCTTCAACCCGGTCGCCGCCGGGGCCACCGCCGCGGCGTTGCTGCTCGGCCAGCCGGCTACCTGGTGGGTCGGCGGCAACGCGGTGCTGCTGCTGCCGGTGTTCCTGGGCGGGCTGCTGGTGGTGCGCAAGGTGCGCCAGTTCGGCATGCTCGGCGCCTATGTCGCGGCCAACCTCGCGGTGACGCTGGCGACCACGCCGCTGGCGATGATGCCGATGGCGCTGAACCAGACCTTCCTGTCCTCGCCGCTGCTGTTCGCCGGCTTCGCGATGCTGACCGAGCCGCTGACCGCCGCCCACGGCCGGCGTTCGCGGCTCCTTTTCGGCGCCATCATCGGCGCCATCTCGTCGGCCAATTTCCACATCGGCTCGTTCTACCCGACGCCGGAGATGGCGTTCCTCGCCGGCAACCTGTTCGCCTGGGCGGCGACGCCCAAGGGCCGCTTCCGCCTGACCCTGCTGCGGATCGAGAAGATGGCCTCGGGCTGCTACGATTTCGTGTTCCAGCCGGATCGCCGGCTCGCCTTCGAGGCCGGGCAGTACATCGACTGGACGCTCGACGTGCCCGCTCCGGACAACCGCGGCAACCGGCGCACCTTCACCATCGCCTCGGCGCCGGGGGAGAAGGAGCTGCGGCTGGGCGTGAAGTTCCATCCCGAGCCCAGCGCGTTCAAGCGTACGCTGGCATCCCTGCAGCCTGGCGACGTGGTCTTCGCGTCGCATATCGCCGGCCACTTCACCCTGCCGCGCGACCCCGCGGCAAAGCTCGCTTTCCTGGCCGGCGGCATTGGCGTCACCCCGTTCCGCGCCATGGTCGAGGAGCTGGTGGGCCGGGGCGAAAAGCGCGACGTCGTCCTGCTCTACGGCAACAACCGGCTGTCGGACATCGCCTATGCCGAACTCTTCCAGGAGGCGGCGGCGACGATCGGCCTGCGCACCGTCTACGCGGTCGCCGAGCCGGAGGAGCAGGGCTACGACATCCACAAGGGCTACATCGACGAGGCGCTGATCCGCCGCGAGATCCCGGACTGGCGCGAACGCGTGTTCTACATCTCCGGCCCCCGCGCCATGGTGGTGCGCTTCGAACGCGCGCTACGCGCCCTGGGCGTGCCGCGCGGGCGGATCAAGACCGACTTCTTCCCGGGGTTCGCCTAAAGCCGCCACCGATCTGTCCGGACCTGTCCGGCTCGGGCAGATCGGATCTTGCCCTGGCGGCACCACGACCAGGCGGGCGACCGTCGCGGTCGCGTCCACGGCGAGCATCACGGCGCGCGGCTTGCTGCCGGCGCCGGGTTGGCGCGCCGGGCCGCCAGCCGCGGCGGGCACGGATCGCGCCGCCGCAGCCCAGCGTCGCGGCCGCGGCGGTTGTCGCCCGCGCAGCACACGCCTATCACAAGCAAAACCAACGAAACGAGACGCCAGGAACCATGAACAACCCGCCCCGTGGACGCCTGTTCTTTGCCAACCCGGGCCCGACCAACATCCCGGACTCCATCCTGCGCGCGATGCACCACGCGACGGTGGACTTCATGTCCGAGGACTTCCTGCAGCTTTACGACGCATGCACCGAGGGGCTGAAGCGCGTCCTGCGGACCGGGCAGCATCTGTTCTACTACACCGGCTCCGGCCACGCGGCCTGGGAGGCATGCCTCGTCAACCTGTTCTCCACCGGCGACAAGGTGCTGATCGTCGAGAGCGGCTACTTCTCCGACCATTGGGCGAAGATGGCCCGCGGCCTCGGCCTCGCCACCGAACTGGTGGCGGCGGACTGGCGCCGCGGCGTCGATCTCGCCGCCGTGCGCGCCGCCCTCACGGCGGACACCGCGCACAGCATCAAGGGCATCTGCGTGGTCCACAACGAGACCGCGACCGGGGCCACGCTGCCGCTCATCGAGTTCCGCAAGGCGCTCGACGAGACGAACCACCCGGCGCTGTTCCTCGTCGATACCATCTCCTCGCTCGGGTCGATCGAGTTCCGCATGGACGACTGGGGCGTGGATTGCGCCGTCGGCGGCTCGCAGAAGGGGCTGATGCTGCCCGCCGGCCTGTCCTTCACCGGCGTCTCGGTGAAGGCGATGGCGGCGCACCGGGCGTCCACGCTGCCGAAGCATTACTTCAACTGGACCCTGATGCTGGAGCGCCGGCACAAGAGCTTCGTCGGCACCGTGCCGGTCAGCTTCTTCTACGGCCTCAAGGAAGCGCTGCGACTGTTCGACGAGGAAACGCTGGAAGGCGTCTGGGCCCGCCACACCCGCCTCGCCGAGGCGACGCGCCGCGCCGTGCGCCATTGGTCGGGCAATAACGGCCCGGCGCTGTTCACCCTCGATCCGAGCCGGCTCTCGGATTCCGTCACCGCGGTGAAGCTGCCAGAGGGCCACGACGCCGAGGCGGTCCGCCGCACCGCCTATGACCGCTTCCGCGTCTCGCTCGGCGGCGGGCTCGGCCCGCTCGGCGGCCAGGTGTTCCGCATCGGCCATC
>JAJXSZ010000191.1 GCA_021784255.1 Pseudomonadota bacterium
TGTATTTGACACCATCCTCGTTCACCAGGCGGCTGTATGCAGCAACCGCGGTCGCCGCCTTGTACTGGTCGTCATAGGCGATGATCCGGATCTGATATTTCTTCCCGCCGACGTCGAGGCCGCCTTTGGCGTTGATGTCGTTGGCCAGAATGGTGGCGGCTTCCTTTGCCGCGACCCCCCAGGGAGCACCACCACCGGTCAGTGGCGCGATCACGCCAATCTTCAGGGTTTCCGCGCGGGCTCCGCCAGGTGCCATTGCAAGGCAGGCGAGGCCGAGGCTTCCCAGGAATAATGTGCGGCGCAGGTTCATGATGGCTCCCCCGGTGTTGTCGTTTTCCGCCAGCCATATCGGCGTCTGTTTCGAGGCGTCGGTAATGTGCGGATATACGTATTGACGCACGCATATTCGATCAATAGCGTTGCGTCAAGTCCGGTCACCGCTCCGGCAACGGCTTGGTCGCGCGATACCCACATCGCAGCTGCAATGTTTCTGGACGCCCCGGCGGTGGATCAGGTCGTCGCAGGCGGCGGTAGAGGAGGCTTTCGATGCGGCTGGTTGGAAAAGTTGCCTTGATTACCGGTGGCGGCGCCGGCATCGGCCGTGCCTGCGTCGGCCTGTTCGCCCGCGAGGGCGCGAAGGTCGTGCTCGCCGAGCGCGATGCGGCAAGCGGCGAGGCCGTGGCGCGAGAAGCAGCCGGCGACGTTATCTTCGTGCAGACCGATGTCTCGCAGTCGGAACAGGTCGAGCGCGCGGTGGCACTTGCGGTCGCCATGTATGGCGGGATCGACATTCTCTACAACAATGTCGGCGGTTCGACGCTTGCCGACGGGTCCGTAACCAGCGCTCCAATTTCGGAATTCCAGAGCAAGATGAACGTGGATCTGTTTGGCACCTGGCTCGGTTGCCGCTATGCCGTGCCTGAGATGATCAAGCGGGGTGGTGGCGCGGTGGTCAACGCCACGTCCATCACCGGCCTGCGCGGTGTCCGCAACCGTGCCGCGTATTCAGCCGCCAAGGGCGCCATTGCCGCGTTGACGCGTTCCATGGCCGTCGACCTCGCGCCGCACAATATCCGCGTCAACGCGGTCGCGCCCGGTTCAACCTTGACGGAACGCGTCCGCGCCCGGCGCAACGGGAGTGCCGCCCGCACCGCCATGGAGGAACGGCACCTGTTGGGCCTCGTGGACCCGCTTGATGTTGCAAACGCGGTGCTCTTCCTGAGTTGCGATGAGTCACGCCGTATCACCGGCCAGGTGCTCGCGGTCGACAGCGGCTTTACCATTACCTGAACGCAGGTCCGAAATCTTGACGCTTACAGGGCGCAAGTCTAAAAAACGCAAATATGAAAACGATACCGGATATACGCACGATTAGCGATTGCCCAGACGCATCGCTCAGGAGGACGCGCCAATGAAAGTTGGGTTCATCGGGCTTGGCCGGATGGGGAGGGGCATGGCGAGCAGTGTCCGTCGTGCCGGTTTCGAGATGATCGTCCACGACGTCGTCGCCACTTCCGGAAAACCGCTGCTCGACGCGGGCGCGAGCTGGGCGGACAGCCCCGGCACCCTGGCCGCGCAGACCGATGTCGTCTTCACCTCCCTGCCGACGCCCGCGGATGTCGAGGCCGTGGGGTTCGCGCCCGGCGGGCTGGCCGAGGGATTGCGCCCGGGGACCGCCTGGTTCGACCTTTCCACCAACGCCGTCTCCGCCGTCCGCAGCCTGCACGCGCGGTTGGCCAAACAGGGTGTGGACTTCCTCGACGCTCCCGTCAGCGGCGGTCCAGCCGGCGCAGCGAGCGGCAAGCTCGCAATCCTCGTGGGCGGTGAAAAGCCCGTCTACGATCGTTTTGAGCACGTGCTGAAAGCCATGGGAGACCAGGCCCGCTATATTGGCCCGATCGGCGCTGGTTCGATCGCCAAACTCGTCCACAACTGCGCGTCCACGGGCCTTGCCGTGCTGCTCGCCGAGGTCTTCACGATGGGCGTCAAGGCCGGCGTCGAGCCGCTGGCGCTGTTTGAGGCGATCCGCCAGGGAGCGACGGGACGCATGCGGACCTTCGAGGTGCTCGGCCAGCGCTTCCTGCCCGGCGAGTTCGACAAGGCAAACTTTGCGCTGCGCCTCGTGCACAAGGATATCTCGCTCGGCACTCAGCTCGGGCGCGAATACAATGTACCGATGCGCATGATGAACCTGGTGATGGCGGATCTGGACGAGGCGATGAACCGCGGTTGGGGTGAGCGCGACAGCAAATCCGTGATGGCACTCCAGGTTGAGCGCGCAGGCCTTGATCCCATCAAGGTTCCGGCCGAGCAGATCAAGGCGGTGGTGGAAAAGGGTTGATGGCTCCGGCGGCACGGGTCGTCGAGACGCGCTCGGGACGGCTGCGCGGCGCGACCAACGCCGGCGTCCAGGTCTTCAAGGGCATCCGCTACGCGGCCTCCGCGTCCGGCGATAACCGCTTCCGCCCGCCCCAGCCGGTGCTTTCCTGGGCAGGGGTCCGCGATGCGCTGCAGCCGGGTGCCTCCGCGCCGCAATTCGCCGTGCCGCATCACACCGACCCCTTCTACCGATGGTATTCCGAGATCGAACCGATCTCGGAAGACTGCCTGTTCCTCAATGTCTTCTCACCGAGCCTGGATGATGAAAGGCGCCCGGTTCTGTTCTGGATTCATGGCGGCGGCTGGCGAGAGTTCGCCGGCACCGCGCGAGGCTTCGATGGCACCGCCCTCGCCCGGGAGGGTGATGTCGTGGTGGTCACCATTAACCACCGCCTGAACGGGTTTGGCTTCCTGCGTATCGAGGACACCGATGAGCGGTTCGCCGACGCCGCCAACACCGGCATGCTGGACATCGTCGCGGCGCTCGAATGGGTGCGGGACAACATCGCATCCTTTGGCGGTGATCCCTGGAACGTCACGCTGTTCGGCGAATCCGGTGGCGCCTCGAAGATCGCGGCGATCCTCGCGCTGCGCCCGGCGCACGGACTGTTCCACAAGGCGATCATGCAGAGCAGCGCCGGCGGCATGCGCCTCGCAGAACCGGAGGAAGCCGCGCGTGCCACCGCGTCGCTCGCCCGCGAACTCGGGCTTGCCCGCGCCGATGGTGCTGCCCTGCAGAATCTGCCGATGGAGACCCTGGTCGAGGCGATGCGTCGGACCGGCGCCGTCTTCCGCGGCAGCATCGACAACCGCAACTTCAATACGCATCCCTTCGCCGGGCAGGCCTCGTCGCTGTCGGCTGGCATTCCCCTCCTTGCTGGCTGCACCAACACCGAAACCACCTATTACCTACGCGGCGACGACGGTAATTTCGCGCTCGGCTTCGCTGATGTGACGCGCCGCCTCGCCCGCTTCCTCCGCCGCGATCCCGCTTCAGCGGACGACATCATCGCGCGTTACCGCGCCGCCTATCCGGACTTCGATGCCTCGCGCATCCTGGTCGCAATCACCTCGGATTTCGTATTCAAGCGCAACACATACGCGATGGCGGGGATGCACGCGGCCCTCGGCACTCCCACCTACGCCTTCCTGTTCGAGCGTCAGTCACCGGTCGAGGGTGGGCGCATGGGCTCCTGCCACACCAGCGAGGTGCCGTTCATCTTCGGCACCACCGAGGCGGCAAGCAGCGCGATCGGTGAGGGGCAGGACATCGCGCCCATGACGCGGCGCATGATGGCCACCTGGTGTGCCTTCGCGCGCACCGGCAATCCCGCGAACCCGACGCTGCCGGCGTGGCCGCCCTACACGGACATGCATCGCCACACGATGGTGCTCAACCTCGACAGCCGGACCGAGAACGATCCCGGCGGTGACGCACGCGCCGCACTCGCGGGGGAAGCATGGTTCGGCTATGGCCACGCGCTGACCGACTTCTGCCGGAACTGACGGCGGTCGTCCGTGACGCGCGCGGTATCAAGTATCCGAGCGATTACCCCGCGTGGTTCCAAGCGCACCGAGCAGGGTTGGGAGATCGAGCCGGTAGACCCGCGCGGCTGTGCCAGAAAAAATGGCGACTCTTTCGTCGTCGGAACATCCTCGCGTGGTCAATTTCAGCGCATTCCACAGCGGCACGAACCCGCAGGAGCGGCCATCGTTGGGGAAGTTGCTTGCGGTCATGCAACGCCCGGCGCCAAAGAGCTCGATCGCGCTTTCCACGTATGGCCGCCACGCTTTTGCCAGTTCTGCAGAACCGACTGGATCGGCGCGCCGGTCGAAGCCAAAGCCCCAATAGAGGGTTCCGAACCCGCCGATCTTGCAAAAGACGTTGGGGTGGTGCGATGCCGCGGCGAGGTTGCTTCGCCAGGTGCGGAAGATCTCCGCGCGCTCGGTGGCAGTCGCATTCATCGCGAAGGCGAGGCCGAGATGGTTGATGACAATATTGGTGTCGGGGTGGGCCGCGGCCAGCGCCGTCACTTCCGGTAGCTGCTCATGCAGGATCGCCGCCTCGAAAGTCAGGCCTCGCCGTCCCAGATGACGAAACGCCGCGAGAAATCCCGGGTCCGCCAAAAGGTTCGGTGGCGGCCTGTGTGCCAGCATCCGTAGTGCCTGTGGATTCGGATGCGCCATCGCAATCTGGCGGATGCCGCGAAACCGGTCATCGGCGATGGCGGATGCCGTGTCGAGATAGGCCTCGACCGCATCGCCCGCCCGCATGTCGACATATCCGATGATCGCTTCGGCCACGCGCGTCGCGCCATAGGTGCCACTGCGGCACATCGCGCCCGCGCCAAGGGCGAACTCGATCTCCCCGAGCGGGCGCAGCATCTCGGGGCCATCGCGGCGGGCCATCGCCTGCGTCTCGACATACACCGTAGCAACCACACGATGCCCCGCTGCCGCATCGGCGAGATACTCGTCGAGAAGATATCGAAGCCCCGGCCGGAGAAAGAGATGATGATGGGTGTCGATGATCGGCATGTCGGGATCGAGGATCGGCTCGTCCCTGCCTTCGTTCCGCTTGAGGAAGTCGGCACTCATCGGCGCTTGACCCGCATCCGCGCGGTTGGTTTCCGCGCCTGATCAACCCTTCTCCGTCACGGCCTTGAGCTTCTCGCGCGGCACCGCGATCGGTGGAATGCCCGCGCGCTCGCTCTGCAGAGCGAGGAAGGAATGGCTGTCCCGGCCGCCCCAGCCGCGATTCATCGCCTCGGTGAGTTCCTGGCCGACGAGGTTGCACAACCGCATGGGAACCGAGACATCGCGCCCAAGCTGGAGCGCCAGCATCGTGTCCTTGTGCAGCAGCCGCAAGGCGAAGCTTGGCGGATCGAACTGGCCTGGCAAGAAGCGGTTACCGAAGATGTCAAAGGTGCGGTTTCGTCCCAGCGCGCCTTGGCGCACGGCGGCCCACAGCGTCAGGGGGTCGACCCCAGCCTTCACGCCCATGGTGAAGACCTCGCCGAGCACCGTCCCCACCGCGGCATGCGCGCAGTTATGCACAAGCTTCGCAATGGTGCCGGCGCCGGTCCCGCCGATATAGATCACCTGGTCGCCGATGGTATTCAGGAGGGGCCGGCAGCGCTCAAACGCCTGTTCGTCTCCCCCCACCCAAAGTGCCAGCTTGCCGCTGGCGGCCCCTGCCGGGCCACCGCTCACCGGCGCGTCGAGGAAATCAATCCCCCGGCTCGCGAGCTCGGCGTGCAGCCTCCGCACGACGTCAACGGAGTTCGTGGTGAGATCGACCCACGTGGCGCCCGGCCGTAAGCCAGCTGCCAACCCCGTGTCGCCGCGGCACACTGCCTCGACATCCGCCGGCGTCGGCAGGGAGGTGAAGATCAGGTCGCAGGCTTCGGCGAGGGCGCGTGGCGTCTGCGCCCAGGTCGCACCGTTCTGGAGATGGAGGGACGCAGCCTGGCGCGTCAGGTCGTGGACAACAATGGGATGGCCGGCCTTCTGCAAGTTGGCGGCCATGCCGCTGCCCATCATTCCGAGCCCGATGAATCCGACGGTCATGGACACCCTCTCGCGACGGGGAGGC
>JAJXSZ010000192.1 GCA_021784255.1 Pseudomonadota bacterium
GCCAGCGCGGCTCCCGCCAGTCCCGGCGCGCCCCAGCCCGCTGACACAACCCAGACCCCCGGCACGGCCCAGGCCGCCGCAAGCGCGCAGCCGGGCACCGCTGCGCCGGGCACCAGTCCCGCGGCATCGCTGGCCAGCGCGGCGCAAGCCCAGGCGACGGCCAGCGCGGAGACGCCGGCGCCGCCGATCCCGAACGTATCGCCGGCTTCGGCAGCCGCCGCGACGCCGCCAACACCCCCCGTCGTCACGCTCGCTCCCGGCGTTGCGGGCGCGACGATCGGCGTCGACACCATCGTGCTCGGAGCCACCGCCGATACCTGGCTCGAAGTGCGCACGCCGGCCGGGCAGGTCCTGCTGAACCGGGTGTTGCATAAAGGCGACAGCTGGACCGTGCCGGACCAGACGGGCCTGATCCTGACCACCGGCAATGCCGGCGGCACCACCGTCACCGTCGGCAGCCTGGTGATTCCTTCGCTCGGCGGCAACGGCGCGGTCCGCCGCAACCTGCCGCTCGATCCGGTCGCGATCCGTGCCGGCGGCTTGGCAGCCAACGCGACCCCGCCTAATCAGGGCGCGGCGAAGACGAACTAGGGACTCCGAACGAGATTGGCGGCCATGGCGCCCGGGCGAGGCCCGGCGTGCCGTGCGCCCGCTCCATCCTGCAGCCACAACACCAACGAGCCGGTCATGACCAGCTACCGCCCCTACCAGCACATCGAGCGCCGCCGTTCGCGCCAGATCCATGTCGGCTCCGTGCCGGTTGGCGGCGACGCGCCGATCACGGTGCAGACCATGACGAACACGCCGACCACCGACGTTGCGGCGACGGTCGCCCAGATCCAGCGCGCCGAGCGCGCCGGGGCGGACATCGTCCGTGTCTCCTGCCCCGACCAGGAAAGCGCCCTGGCATTGCGCGACATCGTCCGCCAGGTGCAGGTGCCGGTCGTCGCGGACATCCATTTTCACTATCGCCGCGCCATCGAGGCGGCGCAGAGCGGCGCCGCGTGCCTGCGCATCAACCCCGGCAACATCGGCTCGCCCGAGCGTGTGAAGGAAGTCGTCAAGGCCGCCCGGGACCATGGCTGCTCGATGCGCATCGGCGTCAACGCGGGATCGCTGGAAAAGCACCTGCTGGAAAAATACGGCGAACCGAACCCCGACGCGCTGGTCGAGTCCGCGCTCGAGCACGCGAGGATTCTCCAGGACCACGATTTCCACGAGTTCAAGATCAGCGTGAAGGCGTCGGATGTCTTTCTCGCCGTCGCCGCCTACCAGCAGCTCGCCGAGGTGTGCGACCACCCGCTGCATATCGGGATCACCGAGGCCGGCGGCCGGCGCACCGGCACCGTCAAGAGCGCGATCGGGCTTGGCAACCTGCTCTGGGCCGGTATCGGCGACACGCTGCGCGTCTCGCTCTCCGCCGAGCCGGAGGAGGAGGTGCTGGTCGGCTGGGAGCTGCTGAAGTCGCTCGGCCTGCGCCACCGCGGCGTGCGGATCATTTCGTGCCCCTCCTGCGCGCGGCAGGGCTTCAACGTCATCGAGACGGTGCAGGCGCTGGAAGAACGCCTCGCGCATATCGAGACGCCGATGACGCTCTCCATCATCGGCTGCGTCGTGAACGGGCCTGGCGAGGCGCTGATGACCGATCTCGGGGTGACCGGAGGCGGCGCCGGACGGCACATGGTCTACGCCGCCGGCAAGACCGACCACACCATCGCCGCCGGGGAGATGATCGAGCACATCGTGGAGCTGGTGGAGAAGCGGGCCTCGGAGTTGGCGGCGCCGGCGCAGGCGGCGGCCGAGTGATGCGCGCCCCGGTCGCGTCCGGCAGGGGCCCGTCGGCGCCCCGGCGACGGGCATGAGCGCGCTGCAGCCGGCGCGCGGCACGCGCGACCTGATCGGCGAGGAGGCGAGGCGGCATTTCCACGTCATCGAGACCGCCCGGCGCATCGCCGCCGTCTGGGGCTTCGACGAGTGGTCCACGCCGGTCTTCGAGGACACGCGGGTCTTCGCCCGCGGCCTCGGCGACACCTCCGATGTCGTGATGAAGGAAATGTACACCTTCGCCGATCGCGGCGGCGACAGCATCACCCTGCGCCCGGAGGCGACCGCGGGCATCTGCCGCGCCCTGGTCTCCAATGGCCTGACCCAGACGCTGCCGCAGAAGGTGTTCTACACCGGCCCGATGTTCCGCTACGAGCGGCCGCAGAAGGGCCGCTACCGGCAGTTCCACCAGATCGACGTGGAGGTGCTGGGCAGCGCCGAGCCGCTCGCCGACGCCGAGGTCATCGCCTGCGGCTGGACCATCCTGCAGGCGCTCGGCGTGGCCCGGGAGGTGACGCTGGAACTCAACACGCTGGGCGACAAGGCGAGCCGCGATGCCTACCGCGCCGCCCTGGTCGAGTATTTCGGCGCCCACCGGGCCTCGCTCAGCGACGACAGCCTGGCGCGGCTGGAGCGCAACCCGTTGCGCATCCTCGACTCCAAGGACGAGGGCGATCGCCGCGTCGTCGCCGACGCGCCGGTGATCGACCCCTATCTGACCCCCGAAGCACGCCGGTTCTACGACGGCGTGCGCCGCCATCTCGGCCATTTCGGTGTGCCGTTCATCGAGAACCGGCGGATCGTGCGCGGGCTCGACTATTACAGCCATACCGCCTTCGAGTTCGTCACCGCCTCCCTCGGCGCCCAGGGCACGGTGATGGGCGGCGGGCGCTACGACGGCCTGGTCGAGGAAATGGGCGGCCCGCACACGCCCTGCATCGGCTGGGCTGCCGGCATCGAGCGCCTCGCCATGCTGCTGGCAAACCCGCCCGCGCCGCCGGCGCCGGTCGCCGTGATCCCCGTCGGCGAGGCCCAGGAGGCGGCGGCGATCGGCCTGCTGCAGGCGCTGCGCGAGGCCGGCATCCGCGCCGAGGCGGAGTATCGCGGTAATCTGAAACGCCGCATGGAGCGCGCCAACCGCGCCGGCGCCCGTGCCGCCGTCATCCTCGGCGAGGCCGAGGTCGCCCGCGGCGCGGCCCAGCTCAAGGACCTCACCACCGGTTCGCAATCCGAGGTCAAGCTCGCGGAGCTTGTGGCGCGACTCGCCTGATGGACGCCCACCGCCTCGACCGCATCGCGTTACGCGCCGAGGAACTGCGCGCCGAACTCGCCGCCGGCGCCCTCGCCGGCGAGGCCTATGTACGCGCAACCCGCGAGCTCGCCGCGCTCGAACCGGTGGTGGAACAGATCACCGCCCTGCGCCGCGCCGAGGCCGACGCGCGCGCGGCCGCGGCGGCGCTCGCCGACCCCGAGCTCAAGCCCTTGGCCGAGGAGGAACTGGCGCGGCTGAAGGGCGAGCTGCCGGCGCTGGAGCTGGCCATCCGCCGCGCCCTGCTGCCGCGCGACGAGGCGGACGAGCGCCCTGCGATCCTGGAAATCCGCCCCGCTGCCGGCGGCGACGAGGCCGGGCTGTTCGCCGCCCAACTCTTCGCCGCCTATCAGCGATATGCCACCCTCAGAGGCTGGCGGTTCGAGATCCTGGAATACGACGCCACCGAACTCGGCGGCGTCAAGGGCGCCATCGCCGAGATCGCCGGCGCCGGTGTCTTCGCCCGCCTCAAATTCGAAAGCGGTGTCCATCGCGTCCAGCGCGTCCCGGCAACCGAGAGCCAGGGCCGCATCCACACCTCGACGATCACCGTCGCGGTGTTGCCGCAGGCCGAGGATGTCGATGTGCACATCGACGAATCCGACCTGCGCATCGATGTCTATCGCGCCTCGGGCGCCGGCGGGCAGCACGTCAACAAGACGGAATCCGCCGTCCGCATCACGCATCTGCCCACCGGGATCGTGGTGGCGATGCAGGAGGAAAAGAGCCAGCACAAGAACCGAGCCAAGGCCATG
Source organism: Pseudomonadota bacterium (assembly GCA_021784255.1). Lineage (GTDB taxonomy): Bacteria > Pseudomonadota > Alphaproteobacteria > Acetobacterales > Acetobacteraceae > JAJXXT01. The sequence continues at coordinate 3,889 of JAJXSZ010000192.1, forward strand.
AAGATCCTGCGCGCGCGGCTCTACGAGGCGCAGCGCGCCTCGAGCCATGCGGCGCGCGCCGCCGACCGTCGCTCGCAGGTCGGCACCGGCGATCGCAGCGAACGCATCCGCACCTATAATTTCCCGCAGGGCCGCGTCACCGATCACCGCATCGGCCTCACGCTGCACCAGATCGAGCGGGTCATGGCCGGCGAGCTCGACCCGATCATCGACGCCCTGCTGGCCGAGGACGAGGCAGCGAAGCTCGCGGCCGAGGCGTGAATTTCCGGGACGCCAGCCGGCGGCTTGCCGCTGCCGGCATCGAGGATGCGGCACGCGAGGCGCGCCATCTGCTGGCACTCGCCCAGGGAATTCCACTTCGTTCACTAATCGGAACGGATATTCCGCCCGCCGCGACCACCCGTTTCGCCGCCCTCGTCGCCCGCCGGGCCGCGCGCGAGCCGATGGCCTTCATCGCCGGGCATGCCGGTTTCTGGACCCTCGATCTCGAGGTCGCGCCGACAACGTTGATCCCCCGCGCCGACAGCGAAACCCTGATCGAAGCGGCGAAAGCGCACGCGAGGCATGCCGGGCGGATTCTCGATCTCGGCACCGGCACCGGCGCGCTGCTGCTCGCGGCACTTCGCGAGTTCCCCGGGGCCTTTGGCGTCGGCGTCGATCTGGTGGCAGATGCGGCGGCGCTGGCCGCCCGCAACGCGCGCCGCAACGACCTCGCCGACCGCTGTGCCTTCATCGCTGGCGACTGGGATACCGCGCTCGGAGGACGTTTCGATATCGTCTTGACCAACCCGCCCTACATCGCCGAGACCGACCTTGCGACGCTGCCGCCCGAAGTGCGCGAGCACGAACCCCTCGCCGCGCTGGCCGCCGGCGCGGACGGGCTTGGCGCCTATCGCCGGCTGTTGCCGCGCCTGCCCGCGCTGCTGACGCCGGGCGGCATCGCGGTGCTCGAAATTGGCCAGGGGCAGGGTGCTGACATCGTCACCCTCGCCCCGCTCGAGCTCCGCCTGGTCGAGATCCGCAAGGACCTCGCGGGCATTCCCCGGGCCGTCGTGCTGGCCGCGGCATGACACAATGGCAGGGCGCCCGCGCAAAATCCTGTTTGCCAGACGCGGCGCTACCGGCTAGGAACGGGCTGGCGCCGATTGGGCGGCGCCGGACCCGGTTGCTTCGGCGCCGCGTCCACGGGGCGCCACCCCCCATCGCGATCGCGAGCAGGGCGGCACCGGAAATCGCAGCGAGCGGACGAAAGGCCAGCTAGGGAAGCCATGAACATGAAACGCATGCGCGGGCGCAACCACCGCCAGGGCGGGGGCGCCATTCGCCATCACGCCTCGGGCAACATCCCGCTCAATCGCAACCACGTCTTCGACTCCTCGGGCCCGGACCTGCGCATCCGCGGCACCGCGCAGCAATTGTTCGAGAAATACCTCCAGCTCGGCCGCGACGCGACCGGGTCCGGCGATCGCGTGATGGCGGAGAGCTACTTCCAGCACGCCGAGCACTATTTCCGCATCCTCAACGCCATCAACGCCCAGCAACAGCAGCAACAGCAGCCGCAGGGCGTGCAGCCGCGCCGCCTCTACAACGGCGAGGCGAATGACGAGGCGGAAGCCGGCGAGGACGGCGATGCGCCGGGCCTCGGCGATCAGCCCGGCGAGGCACGCGAGATCCCCATCGCCGCCGCCCCCCCGGAAGACTGACGCCCGGCGCGAACCGAACCGGGCCGTGGCGCGGCAACATCGCGCCGTTGCACGGCCACGAGCATCGCCGGATACTCCCCAGCCAGCATGAGGGAGGTTCACGATGTCTTTCTATCGCGGCATGACCTGCACGAACGTCACCATCAAGGGTGACGGCGGAACGCCCATCACCGCCTATGTTGCGTGCCCGGAAGGCCCCGGCCCCTTCCCTGGCGTGGTGCTGATCCACCACCTCCCCGGCTGGAGCGAGCTTTACATCGAAAGCACGCGCCGCTTCGCTCATCACGGCTACATGGCGATCTGCCCCAATCTCT
>JAJXSZ010000193.1 GCA_021784255.1 Pseudomonadota bacterium
CGCGCCGTCTGACCGGCGAGGAATTGCCGGGAAAACGAGAGCTCGAACGCATGCGCGATCCGGCCGGGCCGGGGCGACATCACGATCAGCTTCGTGCCCATGAACAGCGCTTCCTCGACGCTGTGGGTAATGAGCAGCACCGATTTGCCGCTGCCGTCCCAGACGCGCAGGATGAGTTCCTGCGCCCGCTCCCTCGTCAAGGCGTCCAACGCGCCGAGCGGCTCGTCCAGCAGGAGCAGCTTTGGATCGCAGGTCAGCGCGCGTGCGATCCCGACACGCTGCTGCATGCCGCCGGAGAGCGTGTACACCGGCGCATCCTCAAACCCGCTGAGGCCGAGGAGCTCGATGAAATGGTCGCTGATCTTATAGCGCTCCGCCTTGCCGCGGCCTTGAAGGCTGAGGCCGAAGGCCACGTTGTCGCGAACGTTCAGCCAAGGCAGGAGCGCATGTTTCTGGAACACCACCGAGCGGTCTGCGCCTGGCCCCTGCACATCCATCCCGTCGAGCACAATCCTGCCGCCGGTCGGGGCGACGAAACCGGCAATCAGGTTGAGCAGAGTTGACTTGCCGCAGCCCGAGGCGCCCAGAACGACGACGAACTCGCCAGCCTCGACAGAGAGGTTCACGCGGTGCAGCGCCTCGGTCGACGCCCGGCCGCGCTGACCCGGATAGACGACGGAAGCATCGATGACCTGAAGGCTCATGCCCGCGATCCCCTGGAAACCATCTTCTCCCCAAACAACGCCATGCCCCGCGCTGCAGCGGCACGCAGCAAGCCCGGGCTGCGGCGACCAACGCGATCGCCGAGACGTCCAACGTTGGCGCCGCTAGAAACGGCACGTGACGCAATGGCCGGCCGGGGCGTCGGCGAGTGCCCGACGCGCCGGTCGGCCAAGCGGTTCAGGCCAAGGCGTCCTTGATATACTGCGTCGTCACGAATTTGTCATAACTCGGCAGGACGTTATTCAAGCGATTGAGGCTCTTGAGGAACTCCGCCGTCTGCTTGATGGTCTTCGCCATCTGCCCGCCCATCCACTGCGGCTGCATCTGTTCCTTCAAGGGAATGAAATCATAGCCCTTGATGGTCTCGGGCACGTCCGCGGGAGACGCGCCGGTATTGGCGGCAATCGCCTTCACCGGGGCGCTGTCGGCCGTCCAGGCTGCAGGATTCCGGAGGTAGGACTCATTCGCCGCGTTGATGGCGCGCATGAACCCGATCAGTCCCTTCTTGTTTTCCTCGGCGAATTGCCGGTTCACGACCCAGGCGTTGAAGGTGGGGTAGCCCCATTTCGCGACGGTATCGGCCCCGACCAGGCGCCGCCCGGTCTTCAGAATCTCGTTCTGGACCGGCGGCCAGATGAAGGCCGCGTCGATCGCCTTCTGCGTCCAGGCCGCGGCGATCTGATTGGGCGCCATGTTCAGGATCTGCACATCGTTGGCCGGGATATTCGCATGCGCGAGCGCTCCCATGAGCGAGAAATGCGAGGTCGAGCCCACGGGTGTGGCGACGCGCTTGCCCTTGAGATCGGCCAGCGTCTTGATCCCGGCACCGTTGCGCACGATCAGCGATTCGGACGTGCCGATCACGTAGTCGATCATGAACATCACGAGATCGACGCCCTGCGTGGCGGCGATCGCGAGAGGCGACGAACCGAGCTCACCGATCTTCACATCGCCCGACGCCATCGCGGCGATGACGTTCGTGCCGGAATCGAACTTTCGCCACTGCAGGTTCCATCCACTGCCCTTGGAAAGGAGGTGATCATGCGCCGCCATCTGCGTCGGCGTGGGATCGCCGAACGTCGCGACGATGATCGGAGATGCCGCGCGCGCCGTCGCGACAAGGCCCGCCGAGGCCATCGCCCCGCCGACAAGAGCTCGTCTGGTAACACCCATTGATCCATCCCTCCTTGTGTCGTTGTTGTTGTTCCGCGCCACACGGACGCGGCTGACTTCGTCAGCCCGCCATCGCCACCGCCCCGAGTTCGCTGGCACAATGCGCGATGATCTGCCCGATCTGCGTGCAATCGCCCGCCGAGAAGGTCAGCGGGATCCGCATATCGAAGAGATCCGAGAGAATACGGTCGGTGGCCGGCAGGACCTGGGGATCGACGAACCGCCAGCTGAGATGCGTGCTGGTGTAGCCGCGCGGCTCGGGATCGCCGAACCATTTCAGCTCCACGCCAAGCGCCGCGTTCGCCGCGACGAAGCGCCTGGCCGCGTCCGGCGCGATGCCCGGCACCAGGAACTGGATGGAACTGCCGACAAAGCGCTCGGCCGCGGCACGCGCGGGCATCCGGATCGCCTGCACCCGCGCTAGTTCGGCCGCCACGGCGGCGTATCGCTGGTTCCAGCGCTCTATGTTCCGATCGAGCGTTGCCAGTTGCGGGCGCAGGATCGCCGCGCGCAGATTGTCCATCCGCGCTGAAAGATTGGGGCTCTCCATCCGCGCGGCGGCGAATGCCGCAAGGTCCGGGGCCGCGCCATGGCGGTCGTAGAGCATGTACGAGCCTGAGGAGACGATGGCGCGGGCCATGAGGTCGGCGTCATCGGAAACGAGCAGCCCGCCTTCGCCGGCGTTGACGTGTTTGTAGGTCTGCGCGCTGAAGCAGGCGGCGAGCCCGAACGAGCCGCTCCTGCGGCCATTCCACGAGGCCCCCATCGTGTGGGCGCAATCCTCGATCAGCGTCACGCCGTGGCGGTCGAGAACCTTCACGAGCGCATCCATGTCCACGAGATGCCCGCGCATATGTGAAATCAGCAACAGGCGGGCGCCGCTCTCCTGCGCCTTGCGCGCCAGATCGTGCAGGTCGATCACCAGATCGGCCGTGGTCTCGACGAACACGGGGCGCCCACCGGCCGCCACAATCGCCCCCGGGACGGGTGCCAGCGTAAAGGCATTGGTCAGGACCGGCGCGCCCGGGGCGATGCCATATGCGCGCAGCGCCAGCTGCATGGCCTGGCCCCCGGAGGCACAGGCGAGGCAGTAGCGGCTGCCCTGCCAGGCAGCATAGTCACGCTCGAGCAGGGCTGCTTGCGAAACCTCGCCGGGCAGCACGTTGTAGCGGTGCAGACGCCCAGTGCGCAGCACGGCTACAGCCCCGGCAATCGCCGCCTCGTCGATCGGCTCCTGCTGGGTGAACACCCCGCGGAAAGCGGCGGGTGGCATCAGGCGGCCTCGCGCCCGCGTGTCTGGGTAGCAAGCGCCCGCACACGCTCACCGAAGTCGAATGCCTTGGTGTAGCCGAACAGCGCGGCGGAACCCCCGGTGTGCAGGAAGACGACGCGCTCCCCGGCCGGGAACCGCCCCTTGCGGATCATGTCGATCAGCCCCGCGGCACCCTTGCCGCTGTAGACCGGGTCGAGAAGGATGCCTTCGAGCTCGGCGAACAGGGTTATTGCCTCGATACAGCCCGGCGTCGGGATGCCATAGCCGGCGCCGACATAGTTGCTGTCTGCCACGACCTGTTCGCGGCGAACCGCATCGGCGCAGCCGAGCCGCTCCGCTGTGGCCGCCGCCAGCTTGAAGACGTTCTCCTCCTGCTTGTCTCTCGGCGCGCGCACGCTGATGCCGAGGAGCGGAATTCCCGCGTTGAGCGCCGCCAGACCGGCGACGAGCCCCGCCTGCGTGCCCGCGCTGCCGGTTGCGTGCACGATGTGGTCGACCACGAGGCCGCGGTCGTTCGCCTGGCCGAGCAGTTCGAAGGCGCAGTTGACATAGCCGAGCGCCCCGGTGGTGTTCGAGCCACCGCCTGGGATGGTGTAGGGATTGCGTCCTTCGGCGCGGAGCCGGTCCGCGACGCGCTCCATCTCCTGATTCATATCGAGCCCGCCAGGACGCTTCTCCGCCGTGGCGCCGTGCAGGAAGTCCAGCAGCACGTTGCCGTTGAAGTTGTAATCGGGATCCTTCGAGCCGGTGCGGTCCTCGAGCAGAATGTGGCACGCCATGCCAAGCTTGGCCGCCACCGCGGCCGTCTGGCGCGCGTGATTGGATTGCGTGGCGCCCTGGGTGATAACGATATCGGCGCCGCGCGCCTGCGCTTCCGCCATCAGAAATTCAAGCTTCCGGGTTTTGTTGCCGCCCGTCGAGAGGCCCGTGCAATCGTCGCGCTTGATCCAGATTTCCGCGCCCCCGAGTGCCTTGCTCAGCCGCGGTAGCGGCTCAAGGGGCGTTGGAAGGTGGGCGAAGTGCAGCCGCGGAAAGCGCGACAGATGCATGACCGTTTCTCCCCTCAGCGACGTCTACTTATTTTATGCATGATACAGGCTGCTAGGGCCTGTTCAAATACCGATTTTGTCGCCTATCATGCATGAAATGCATATTTTGCGCAGTTTGCGTGGCGCCCGGAGGCCCAATGCGGCTTGAATGGATCGAGGACATCCTGGCCATCCTGCGAACAGGATCGCTCAGCGCCGCTGCCGAGGCACGCCACGTCAGTCAGCCCGCGTTCTCGCGGCGCGTGCGATTGATCGAAGAACAGGTCGGCGTCCAACTCATCGACCGTTCGAGCCGCCCCGCGCGGCTGCGGGCACCGGTTCTCGCTCAGAGCGAGGTGCTGCAGGATCTTTCCGCGCGGATGGACAAGCTGCTCTACGAACTGCGCGCGCATGACCGCGGGAATGCCCGACGCTTCGTCATCGCGAGCCAGCACGCCATCGCAACCACGATGGTGCCGCGGCTGATCGAAGCGCTGACCGACGAGATGGAACTGAGCGTCCATGTTCGCTCCGGCAATCGCGACGAGTGCTTCGAACTGTTGGTGCGGCGCCAGGCAGACCTGATGATCGCCTACCGGACTCATACCGAGCTCGAAACCAGTGCAAACTCGTTCATCCAGCAGCGCACGGTTGGCGATGAGCCGGTGGTGCCGGTGTTCGCGGCGGCAGGACGCAAGGACCTTACAGCTCATATGCGCGGTGGCGAACTGCCCATCATCGCGTATCCCTCCGAGGTTTTCTTCGGCGAAGTGATGGATCGCGAGCTGCTTCCGGACCTGCGCACAAAATTCTTCATCCGGCCGAAAGCTGAAACGGCGCTCACCCTTACCGCATTGCGCCTCGCCGGAGCCGGCGTCGGCGTCGCGTGGGTGCCGATTTCGCTCGCCACCCAGGAGATCGCGGCGGGTTCGCTCGTGCAGCTCCCCGAGCCGCTGACGCAGACCACGATCGCGATGTGCGCAATGCGGCTGGCTGGCGCGCAGTCCTCGGTGAACGACCAGGTCTGGTCATTGGTCGGGCGGCTCGACGGCGGCGGCTAACCTCGTGGCGCATCCGCCGCGCAGCGCGAACGTCGCCTGGGACGGTGCGTTCGCGGCTGCTTTCCGGGATCGATGCAGCCAGGTTTGCCGATCTGGTCCGGGAATTGCGGCACGCGGCGGAACATGATGCTATCGTATCCTTCTGCGGCAAACCGCGACGATATCGCATCGAAGCATCGAGCCGTGATCGCCACCGTCATCCTCGATGGTCGCCCACCGGCCAACCTCACGGCCGCGCGGCGCGCGCCAACCCGCGTGCTGCCGCCCGCCGGGAGCGGGCCGCGCAGGGCCTCGCCTTCGTCTCTGGCGCCCAAAGCTGCCGATACCGATGCGCTTTGGTATCCATCGCCCAGTCTTGGCGATGCCCTGAACCGCGCCGGAAAACCGGGCCTCAGAGAGGCACGCCCCGAAGGCTCTCAGGAGCCCATCAGAGACCGTCTCCGGTATCGCCAGCCACCATCGCGACCGCAAAAATCCGCCGCAAAACGACGCAACTGGACGGTTCTATATAACGGCGTTTCGGCGCTGACGGTGTGCGGATGTGGCGGTGGCGAGGGGGACGGCGCTTTACCGGCCGCGGGGACGACGGTGTTGCAGGGCGGCGCGGCCGCTTCGGGCCGCACGCCGCGCCTTAGGCGGTGG
>JAJXSZ010000194.1 GCA_021784255.1 Pseudomonadota bacterium
GCTCCGGCCCGAACCGCCGCTCGAACAGTCGCCGCACCGCAGGGACGAACGCGGTTCCGCCGGTGAGGAACACGCGCGAGACATGCCGTGGCGCCGTGCCGGCTTGCGCCAGCGCCTCGTCCACCGTGGCGGCGAGCCGTGCGAGATCCGGGGCGATCCACGCCTCGAACGCCTCGCGCGTGACCTCTTCCTCGATCACGATGCCAGCTCCCGCGAAGCGCAGCTCCACCGCCTCGTGCACGGAAAGCGCCGCCTTCGCCCGCGTCACCGAGCGGTTGAGTTCGAACCCGAGCTCCTCCGCGATCAGCCGCGCGAACGCCTCCAGCCGGTGCGGATGGCTCGCCCGCGCCGCCACCTCGCGGATCTCGCGCAGCATCCGCGGCGTGTGCATCAGCGACAGCAGGTGCCAACGCGCGAGGCTCCGGTACCAGTGCGGTGGCACCGGCAGCGCCGTCCCCGCCGGCCTGTAGGTGCTGCCCTTGCCCAGCCGCGGCGCGACGATCTGCTCCATGATGCGTGCGTCGAAGGCATCGCCGGCGATGCCGATGCCGGCATGCCCGAGCGACACGACCCCGTGCCCGCGCGTATAGCGCAGCACCGAAAAATCCGAGGTCCCGCCACCGAAGTCGCCCACCAGCACGGTGCTATCGCGATCCAGGGTCCGCGCGAAGTGCCAGCCGGCGGCTTCCGGTTCGAGCGCCAGCGTGATCCCCGGCATGCCCGCCGCGGCGAACGCCGCGGCAAGCCGCGTTGCTCCCAACGCATCGTCTGGCCGCTCGCCCACGAAACGCACCGGCCGGCCCGCGGTAATACGCGCGGCAGCGGGATCCACCGCGCTCCTTTCCAGCAGGCCGCGCAGCAGCAGCGCGATCAGGTCCTCGAGCGTATGCCGCCGGCCGAAGATGCGCGTCTCCGAGAAACTTGCCTGTGCCAGGTAGGACTTCATCGACATCACCAGCCGGCAGTCGGCCGCCGCGCCCAGCCAGGCTTCGATCGCGACTGGTCCCGCCGCGTGACGCAGCGATGGCCCGGCCTCCCGCGCCTCCTCCCAGAAGCAGAGGATGGAGCGGAAAGCCGCCTCGGCCCCGAAGGTCATGGTTCGCACCGACCCGTCGTCGCCGGCGATGGCGAGCACGGAGTTGGTGGTCCCGAAGTCGATTCCAATGCACGTCATCGGCCCTGGATACGGTTTTTCCCGGGGGCTGCAACCCGCGCGGTGGCCTGCGCGGTTGGCGCCGCCCGGTGCCCATGGCAGAAGCGGGATCGAGGACGTTCCCGAGGGTTCGCATGTCGCTGCCGCCGCTCCTGCAACATCTGCGTCTGCCCGTGATCGGCGCGCCGATGTTTCTCCTCTCCGGCCCCGAGCTGGTGATCGCGCAGTGCACCTCGGGTATCGTGGGGTCCTTCCCGGCGCTCAATGCGCGCCCGCAATCGCTGCTCGACGAGTGGCTGGACCGCATCACCGGCGCGCTCAGGGAGTGGAACGGGAAACACCCCGAGCGCCCGGCCGCTCCGTTCGCGGTCAATCAGATCGTCCACCGCAGCAATTCACGCCTCGAGCACGACGTGGCGCTGTGCGTGAAATACAGGGTCCCGCTGCTGATCACCTCGCTCGGTGCCCGGCCGGAGGTGTACGCGGCAGCCCATTCCTATGGCGGCATCGTGCTGCACGACGTTATCAACCTCGCCTTCGCGCGCAAGGCGATCGAGAAGGGCGCCGACGGGCTGGTTGCTGTCGCGGCGGGGGCCGGCGGCCACGCCGGGATCACCTCGCCCTTCGCGCTGATCCAGGAGATTCGCGGCTTCTTCGACGGCCCGCTCGCGCTCTCCGGCGCGATTGCGACCGGCGGTGCCGTTCTCGCCGCCCAGGCCATGGGTGCCGATCTCGCCTATATCGGCTCGGCAATGATTGCGACCAGGGAAGCCAATGCCGCTGAGGCCTACAAGCGGATGATCGTCGAGTGCTCTTCGGCCGACATCGTCTACACCGACCGCATCACCGGCGTGCACGGGAATTACCTCAAGCCCAGCCTGCTGGCCGCCGGGCTCGATCCCGAGCACCTCCCGGCCGCAAACCCCGGCGCGATGGATTTCGGCCCAGGCGGGAAGCGTGCCTGGAAGGACATCTGGGGCGCGGGGCAAGGGATCGGCGCCATCGATCGCGTGGTGCCGGCGGCCGAGTTGATCGACCGCCTGGCGCAGCAATATACTGCGGCAAAGCGGCGGCTCGCGGCATGACGGGCTTTGATTTCGACATTGCCGGCAAGGTGGCGCTGGTCACCGGCGCCTCCTCCGGCCTAGGCCTGCGTTTCGCGAAGCTACTCGCGGCGCAGGGGGCCCGGGTCGCTGTTGCCGCCCGCCGCCTCGACCGGCTGCAGGCGCTGGCGGGCGAGATCGGCGGCTTCGCCGTTGCCCTAGACGTCACCGACGTTGCGGCCATCGGCCAGGCGGTCGTGGCCATCGGGTCCGAACTCGGCCCCATCGCCATCCTGGTCAACAACGCCGGCATCAGCCGCCCCGCCCGCACCGAGGATGTCACCGAGGCCGACTATGACGCGGTGATGGCGACCAACCTCAAGGGCCCGTTCTTCATGGCCCAGGCGGCGGCGCGTCAGATGGTCGCCGCCGGGATCGCGGGGCGCATCGTCAACATCGCTTCGGTCGCCGGCCTGCGCCCGATCGGTCAGCTCACCACCTACGCGATGAGCAAGGCAGCACTGGTGATGATGACCAAGGCCATGGCGCGCGACTGGGGTCGGCACGGCATCGGCGTGCACGCGCTCTGCCCTGGATATATCGAAACAGAAATAAACAGCGACTGGCTCGCCTCGCCGGAAGGCGAGAAGCTGCGGGCGATCCAGCCGCAGCGCCGTTTCGGCAAGCCCGAGGATCTCGACGCCGCCCTCCTGCTGCTCTGTGCCGGCGCGCCAGGACGTTTCTTGAATGGAACGATCATGTCGGCTGATGACGGTTTTGCCGTGATGTGACCCAGCGCCGTTTCGATCTGGACGACGACGCCGTGGTCGCGTCGGCGCGCTTCGCCGCGGCCGACCGGCCCTGGGATGCGCGCGCCCAGGCCGCGCTCGGCACCGCGCTGATGACGGCCGGGCGGCACGCCGCCGCGCAAGCCGCGTTCCGCGCGTCGCTGGCTCTCGACCCGGAATCATCGCGAACCTGGAACAACCTCGGCAACGCCGTGCGCCTGCAGCGCCGCGACGGGGATGCCGAGGAATGTTACCGTCGCGCCCTGGCGCTCGCTCCCGGTGATGGCCGGGTCCTCGCCAACCTCGCCGCGGCACTCGTCGATCTCGACCGTCCGGAGGAGGCACTGCAAGCGGCCTCGCGGGTCCCGATCGACCATCCGGATCGGGCGGTGGCGCTATGCCAGGCCGCCGCGGCGCGGATGCAGTGCGCGCAACCGGAAGCGGCTGCCCGCCTGTTCGCCGAAGCGAGCCGACTGGCCCCGGAAATGATCGCGGCACCTTGCGGGGAAGGGCTGGCGTGGCTTGCCCTGGGCGACCTGCCGCGCGGCTTTGCGCTGCTGCAGAACCGCTGGCGTGACGCGAGCTTTCTCGCCGGGGCCACCAACTTCGCCGAGACGATGTGGCTCGGCGCGACACCGGTCACGCGACGGCGCGTCTTGCTGGCGAGCGAGCAGGGGGCGGGGGACACGATCATGTTCGTCCGCTTCGCGCCGCTCCTGGCCGCGCGGGGCGCGCACGTGGTACTGCGCGTGCAGGAGTCCCTGCTCACGCTGCTCGCGCCGCTGGGATATGAACTGCACGCCGACACTGCGCCGCAACCCGATTTCGAGCTGCACGTGGCGATGATGAGCCTGCCGCTCGCGCTCGGCACGACGCTCGAGACGATCCCGCCGACGCCCTATCTTGCCGCCGATCCCGCCCGTGTCGCGGCCTGGCGCGCCCGGTTGGGCGCGGGGCGGCGCCTGCGCGTCGGCGTCGCCTGGTCCGGCAACCCCGCCTTCCGGCATGATCGCGCGCGTTCGATGCGGGCCGAACAGGTTATGCCGGCGCTCGCCGCCACCGGGGCCGAGCTGCATGTGATCCAGACACCGGTGCGCGACGCCGACCGGGCAGTCCTCGCCGCCTTGCCCAACCTCGTCGATCATAGCGCGGCGCTGACCGATTTCGCCGAGACCGCGGCGCTGATGTCAGCACTCGACCTCGTCATCACCACCTGCACCTCGGCAGCCAACCTCGCCGGCGCGCTGGGCCTGCCCGCCTGGGTGCTGCTGCAGACGGCTCCGGACCCTCGCTGGCTGCTCGGGCGAGACCGCTCGCCCTGGTATCCCTCGCTGCGTCTCTGGCGTCAGCGCGAGCGGGGCGACTGGGCGGAACTGGTTGAACGCGTCGCCGGCGCGCTCGCGCAGCGGGCTACCGGGACATGAGGCTACCTTATGCGGGCCTCGCCGTCCTGTGCCTGATCTGGGGTCTTTCCATCCCGGCGACCAAGTTCGGCGTCATGGCGATGCCGGCGATCCTTCTTGCCACCCTGCGCTACGCGGCCGCAGCTCCGTTCTTCGCCGTTCTCGCCTGGCGCGGGCCTCGACCCGCGTGGCGTGACCTGGTCCGGCTCGCCGTTCTCGGGGTGATCGGCATCGACGTCGGCCAGGTCGCCCAGGCGCTGGGGGTCGCGCGCACCCCCGCCTCGGTTGCAACGGTGCTGTCCTCGACCATTCCCATCCTGGTCGCGGCGCTTGCCGCATGGCGGCTGCGCCAGCCGCTGCGCATGATCCACATCGTCGGCCTGCTGATGGCCGCGACCGGCGTCGGGGTGATTGCGTTCGCTCGCGGCGGCACCGCGGGGGTGGGACTCGTTGGGGTAGTGTTGATGTTGCTCTCGGCGCTCGCGGTCGCGATCTATTACGTGCTCGCCGCCGAGATGGCCGGCCGTCTTCCCGCCGCCAGCATCGCCGCCTGGAGTTCCCTGTTCGGTGCCGTGCCGCTCGTGATGGCGTTGCCCTGGCTGGGGGACCCGGCGCCGACCGCCATCGGTATCGCCTCGGTCCTGTATCTCGGGTTGCTCGTTACGGTCGCCGGCGTATGGATCTGGTTCGTCGTGCTGCGCCATGTGCCGGCGCGGATCGCAGCGGGAACACAATACGTACAGCCGGTGATCGGCGTCGCGGCCTCGGCGCTGCTGCTGGGCGACCGGCTCGGAACCGGGTTCTATGCCGGGGCGGTCCTGGTGCTTGCCGGAATCGCGCTGACGGCAAGGCGCGGCCGGTCCGGATAAAGCCGGGTAGCAGGCCAGCCGATGTGCCGCGCTGCCAGCGCCGCTTGACGGATGCCCCTCACCATGCAAGTGCGAGTTATTCGCATTTGAAGCGAGACTGGCGATGTCGACCACCTCTGGCGCGATGCGCGCCGCGGTCCTGCGCACCCGGTTGCGCCGGTCGGCGGCGATCATGGGGCCTGGGATCGTGGTTATGCTCGCGGATACCGATGTCGGAAGCATCATCACGGCGGGGCAGAGTGGGGTCGAATTCGGCTACCGCCTGTTGTCGCAGCAACTGCTGCTGGTGCCGGTCCTCTATGTCGTCCAGGAACTAACGGTCCGCCTCGGCATCGCGACCGGTCGCGGCCATGGCGAACTGATCCGCGAGCATTTCGGCGGCGCGTTCGCATGGATCTCCGTCAGCGGGCTCGCGGTTGCCTCCATCGGCGCCCTGCTGTCCGAGCTGTCGGGCATTGCCGGGGTCGGCGAGCTGGCGGGGGTGCCGCGCGCGGCGAGCCTCGCGCTGGCCGCACTGGCTCTGCTCGGCATCGCGCTGACCGGCTCCTACCGGCGCGCCGAGCGGGTCGCCATCGCCGTCGGGCTGTTCGAGCTGGCGTTCCTGTTCGTCGCCTGGATGG
>JAJXSZ010000009.1 GCA_021784255.1 Pseudomonadota bacterium
TCACCGGCCCGATGCTGGCCGGCCCATGGCCGAAGCGGAGGGCGAACCAGTAGGCGAGCATCGGCCCGGTGAGCCCGGTGCCCAGCCCCAGCAGCGTGTTGGCGAAGGCGAGGCGACGCAGCTTCTTGCGCTCCATGGGCGAAGGCGGCTCCGGCTTGCGCCGCGTCGCGGCCGGCCGCACCGGGTCCGGCAGGGTCGCCACGATCGCCGCCCCCACGAGACTGATCAGCAGCGCGGCGAGGAAGACGATCCGCACCGGCGCGACGGCGGCGAGCAGCCCGCCGATCGCCATGCCGAGGAACCCGGCCGCCGAATTGCGCGCGAATTGCCGCCGTCGCTCTGGCGCGGGCGTGAGGTCGGCGAGCCAGGCCTGCTCGACCGGGCCGAACGGCCCCGCCGACCCGTTCGAAGAGCGCCCGTACTGCGCCAGCACCGCCGCCACCACCAGCGTGATGTCGTCGGCGACGAGCGCCAGGATCGCCGCCACCGCGAGCAGCGCATGAAAGCCGAGCATCAGCCCGCGCCGCCCGATGCGGTCGGAAACCGGCCCCGCCACCGCCGTCATCGCCAGGCCCGCCGCCAGCGAGGTGGCGAGCAGCATGCCGATCGAGCGTCCATCCCAGTCGAGTCCGCGCAGATAGAGCGCGAAATCCACCACCAGCGCGCCCTGCACCGTGGCACGCAGCAGGCGCAGCAGAACCAGGCGGTCGGCCTGCGTCATCGCCGGGCGCTCAGGGTTGTGTCTCGAACAGCGCGGCGCCGGCGAGTGCGACGATGCCGCCGCGCCGCGCCAGGCCGCTGAAGCGGTGCGCCGCGTCGGCGACGGTGGCGAGCCGCAGCGGCGCCGCCATGCCACGCGCCGCCGCCGCCTGTTCCATCGCCGCCACGAAATGCCGCGCCCGCTGCAGCCGCGTCGTTCCCTGCGCCGCGTCGAGCGTGCCGGAGCGGCGCAGCGACGGTCCGGTCCGCACGTCGCGCGCGCCCACCAGCACCTGCCCCGGCACCGCGAGGAACGCCTCGGGCCGGAACGCCAGGTCGGGTCGCTCCGCACACGCACCGATACCAAAGGGAAACGCCAGCTCGGGGTCGGGCAGCGTGTACCAGCCGGCGGCGGAGGCGACGTAGCGCGCCACCCGGGCCGGATGCGCCATCGCGAAGCGGTGCACGAATTGCGCGCCGCCCGAATGGCCGAACAGGAACACCTTGCCCGGCGCGATCGTGCCCTGCGCGATCAGCCGGTCGAGCAGGCGCTGCAGCGCCCGGTCGGCGGCGGGGCCGCGGCGGCCGAGGCGCTGGTAGTCGGGAAAGGCGTGGGCGTCGAAGCGCGGCACCACGAGAACGGAGTCGTAACGATCCGCGAGGGGGGCGAACTCCTCCGCGATCTCGGCATCGTTGCGCGAGATGCCATGCACCGCGACGAGGCAGCGCCCGCCCCGTGCGGCCGGGCTCGCGTGCAGCGTGAACGCCAGCTCGGCCGCGACCGCGTTCACGCCGCGACCGACTCGCGCAGCCCGGCGACGAGGTCGCGCACGAAACCGCCCTCGCACAGCGCCTCGAGCCGCAGCACCGGCACCACCAGCGCCTCCGCCGCCTCGCGCATCGCCAGCGGCGAGGTCGTGAGCAGGCCGCTGACCGCGGCCACGTTGACGCCGCGCGCCTCGAGCCAGGCCACCCCGGCGCTGGCGCTCATCGCGCTTTCCGCGGCATAGACCACGGTATCGACGAGCTGGCCGAAGCGCGCCGAGCCGAGCAGCGCCGCGGTCTCGCGCTGCAGCACGCCGTCGGCGATCTCGATCACGATCGCCTGCGCGCCGGCCTTGGTGTGCCGCGCGATAGCCTGCGCCAGGATGGTCTCGATCTGCGCCACCGAGGCGCCGAAGGTCGTGGCGTAGCCGAAATCGGTGAAATCGAGGACCGCGATCGCCCCGGCATCCGCGACCGCCCAGCGATCGCCGCCCGAGCCGGTGCCCGTCACCTTCGCGGCGGCAGGGCGCAATCCCGCCGCGCGCAATCCGCGCACCAGGCCGCAGGCGGTGGTGGTCTTGCCGGTGTTCATCGAGCCGCCGACCGCTGCGATCACCGGCGGCCGGCGCGCCGGCGCCGGAAGCGGTTCGAGCGCGAAGCGACGCAGGTTGAGCGGCCCGCCCGCGGCGTCGGTCACGAGCCCGATCGGCGCGATCGCGGTCGCGGCGCGCACCTGCGGATGGCGGCTGGCGACCGTGGCGGCAACCCCGCCGCCGGCGACCAGATGGCACGGCTGCAGGTTCGCGGGAACGTAGGCCTCGAACTGGTCGGGCGCGTAGCGGTTGCCGAAGGCGACCAGGATCTCGTCGCCCGGCCACATCTTCGCGCGCCTGCCGGTGCTGTCCTCGAGGTGCTGGTGCTGGCCGAGCTGCTCGACGCGCGCGAGCACGATATCGCCCGGCTTGGGGGTGACATCGCTGCGCAGACCCGCAAGTTCCGAAAGCGGAACGTTACGGACGGTATAGGCGCGCTTCGCCGCGACGAAGCGGGCCGCGGCGCCGGCCGGGTGGTCGATGCGGGTTAGCGATCCCATGAACGGTCTCCTGGGGCTGGGTGCGGGCGGATCATGGGAAGTGACGCTGACGCGACGCTGACGCGCCGGCAGGCGCGCGCCGTTTGGTTCAGCCCGGCGCGCTGGCGGCGAGGTCGAGCCGGCAGACGGTGCCCCCGCCGGGCCGCGGCATCAACTGGACCGAGCCCGCATGCAGGTCGGCGACGCGCCGCACCAGGGCCAGGCCGATGCCCGCGCCCTGGCTGCCCTCGCCGCGGCGGAACCGCTCGAACAGCCCGTCGGGCTCGGCCCCCGGCCCGTCGCCATCGTCCTCGACGACGACGCGCCGCCCGTCCTCGACGCGGACCTCGACATGCGTGCCCTCGCGCGTATGCGCCAGCGCGTTGCCGACGATGTTGCGCACGGCAACCTCGATCAGCGCCGGATTGCCCTCGAGCGGACCGCCCGGCGCGCCGATGTCGAGTCCGATGGTCTGGTGCCGGCGCACGGCGGTGGGCGCCGCCTCCTCGCAGACCCGTCGCGTGATCGCCGCGAGATCGACCGGGCCGTGCGCGCTCGCGGCGTGGCTTTGCGCGAAACGGAGCAGCTCGTCGACCAGCCCGCCGAGCCGATCGATCTCGGTGGCGATCTGCGCCCGCCGCGCCCCGCGTGGCAGCGCGTCCGCCTCCAGCCGCAGGACGGCGAGCGGCGTGCGCAGCTCGTGCGCGACATCGGCGGTGAACGCCTCCAGCGTGGCGATGGCGCGCTCGATCGCTCCCAGCATCGTGTTCATCGCCCCGGCGAGGTCGGTGAGCTCGCGCGGCCGCGCCGGCACCTCGATGCGCTGCATCCGCTGGCCCTTTGCTGCCGCCTCGCCGATCGCGAGCGCGGCATCGGCGGTGCGCCGCAGCGCGCGCACCGTCGGGCGGACGGCGAAGAACATCGCCAGGCTCAGTGCCGGCAGCAGCACGCCGAGCGGCACGGCGACGTGGTCCTTGATCTCGCCCTCGATGACGCCGAGCCCGAGCATCGCCGGGTCGCCGCGCATCATCACCTGCACCCAGAGTTTGCGCCGGCCGCGGACGACCCGGTCGGTCAGCAGCCAGGAACGCGGCTCGCCCGGCGCGCGGCGCGGCAGCGCCACGAAGGATTCCGTGAGCTCGCGCGCCACCAGCGCGGGGTGCGTCGGATCGGGTCGTTCCGGGCGCGGCAGCAGCGCTGCGTTGGCCTCGGCGAGCACCTTCTGGCGGGCCAGCACGCGCCGGTTGAAGACGCGGAAGGCATAGTTTGCGGGGTAGCGGCGATAGGGCGCGAGCGCGTTCAGGTCGTGGTGGTTCCAGATCGCGTGGGCGACCGCGTCCGCCTGCTCGCGCAACGTATTCTCGCGCAGATAAGGTGTATCGAGTCCGTAATGAAGGACGAAGAACAGCAGCAGGAACAAGCCGGCGAGGACACTGGCCACCACCATGCGGACCAGCAGCGCGGCGCCAAGTCCGATCGGGTGTTGCGGGGGTTTTTTCATGACGTTTCAGTAAGGATATAGCCGATGCCGCGCAGCGCCGTGATCTCGATTCCCGCGTCGGCGGCGGCAAGCCTGCGGCGCAGCCGCGAGACCACGGCCTCGACCGCGTTCGGCGTCACCGCGTCGTCGAACGAGTAGACTGCCTGGTCCAGCGCCTCGCGCCGCAGCACCCGGCCCTTGCGCCCCAGCAGCGCCGCCAGCACCGCAAGCTCGCGCCGCGGCAGCTCCACCATCTCGCCACCGACCCGGCACTCGCCCGCATCGACATCGAGGCTGATGCGCCCGGCCACCAGGCGCGGCGCCGCCAGTGTCGGCGCGCGGCGGCGGATGGCGCGAATGCGCGCCAGCAGCTCCGCGACCGAGAAGGGCTTGACCAGATAGTCGTCGGCGCCCGCGTCGAGCGCCTTCACCCGCGCATCCACCGCGCCGCGCGCCGTGATCACCAGCACTGGCACGTTGGTGCCGCGCGCGCGCAGCCGCGCCAGCAGCGCCTGCCCGTCACCGTCGGGCAGCGACAGGTCGAGCAGCAGCACGTCGAAGGTCGCGACCGCAAGCGCCGCCTCCGCCTCGGCGAGGCTGCCGACGCTGTCCGCCGCGAACCCGGCCTCGCCGAGATGGCGGACGATGAGGCTGGCGAGCGGGGCGTTGTCCTCGATGACGAGCAGGCGCACGCGGTCTCCTGAAGGCTGGCTGCCGGCGGTGACGCGGGCCGGGATGTCCGGCTTTGGCGCTGCCCAATCTTGCAGGCAGCTTTCAGCGTGCGCCAGGCTCGGGCTGGTCGCGAAAGCCGAGACCGAAGACAAAAATATATCCGCCCTGCAGCGCCGCCGCGAGCAGGAACGGCAGCGCGAACGCGCCGCTATCGAACAGCGCGCCGGCCAGGATCGGCCCCAGCGCGCGCGGCACCTGCACCGAGATCGCGTTGACCGAGGCCGCGAAGCCGCGCCGCTCCGCGCGCACCAGGCCCATGGTGAAGGCGCTGCGCGCGCCCACGGTGCCGCGGTTGAACAGCGAGCGCGCCAGGTAGAGCGCCCCGGCGACCGCGAAACTGGGCGAGAAGGGCAGGGCGAGCAGCATCAGCAGCCCGAGGAGCCGGCTCGCCACCACCGTGCGCACCAGCCCGAACCGTGCCGCGATGGCGCCGGTGACGAAGGTGGTCGCGGCGGTCGCGGCGAAGCTTGCCGCCATCACCGGCCCGATCAGTGCCGGCGTCGCGCCGAACCGAACCGCGAACCAGTAGGCGAGCAGCGGCCCCGCGAGCCCGATCCCCGCGCCCTGCAGCGCGTTGGCCACCGCGAGCTTGACCAGGTTGCGGTTTTCCTGGTCCACCACCGCCTCCGGTGCCGCGGACGGCGGCGGCAGGCGCGGATCCGGCACCGCCAGCAGGATCGCGGCGCTGACCACCGCGCCCGCCGCCACCACCAGGAACTGGCCCTGCCCGATGACCCCCCAGCCCGGCGGCAGGATCGCCAGCAGCGCGCCGATCCCCATGCCGAGGAAGCCCATCGCGGCGTTGATGCTGAAGGTTCTGCCGCCATCCTCCTGCCCGCCAAGGGCCGCGAGCCAGGCCTGCTCCACCGGTCCGAACGGCCCCGCCACGCCGTTCGCGCCGCGCCCGTACTGGCCGACGAAGGCGGCGAGCGCCAGCAGCGCGACGCTGGGCTGCCACGCCGCCACGGCGGCGCTGATCGCCTGCGCCCCCT
Source organism: Pseudomonadota bacterium (assembly GCA_021784255.1). GTDB lineage: Bacteria > Pseudomonadota > Alphaproteobacteria > Acetobacterales > Acetobacteraceae > JAJXXT01. Next base: position 5,741 of record JAJXSZ010000009.1, read on the forward strand.
CGAACCCGAGCAGCAGCGCCCGCCGCCCGATCCGGTCCGAGAGCGGCCCGGAAAGCCCGGTGAGCACAACGCCCCCGGTCAGTGCCGCCGCGAGCAGCGTGCCGATGGAGGCGGCCGGCCAGCCGAGTGTCCGCAGTTGCAGCGTGAAGGCGACGGCCATCAGCCCCTGGCCGATGCTGCGCACGAAACGGGCGGCGATGAGCAGGTTGCGCCCGCGGATGTCGGCGTGCGCGCCCGGGTTCCCCGCCGCCGGCGTCATGGCCGCGCCCGCATCGCCGCCAGCACCGCGGCGAGCCGCGCACGCGTCGCCGGGTCCGCTTCCCCGCTCACCGCCGCCTGGCACCAGTGCCGCTGGAAGGCGCGCAGCAGCACCGCGCGCGGCAGGTCGCCGCGGTAGCCGATGGCTGCGAGCGCCTCGCCCACCTGCGCCGGGACGACCGGCTCGCCCCCGCCCGATTCGCTGACATCCGCGGGCCACAGGCCGACTCCCTGCGCCGCGAGCCCCTGCCAGTCGAACAACTCGCCCGGATCCTCCTTGCGGTCCGGCGCGATGTCGGAATGCGCCACCACGTCGCGCCCCGCGATCGGATGCCGCGCCAGGATGCCCTGGCAAAGCTCGGTCACGGCCCGCATCTGCGGCTTCGGGAACGGCACGTAGCCGTGCTCGTGCCCGGGATTGACGATCTCGACGCCGATCGAGCGCGCGTTGAGCGCGGTCTCGCCGCGCCAGAACGAAACGCCGGCGTGCCAGGCGCGCCGCGCCTCGTCCACCAGCCGCCAGACCGTGCCGTCCTCCTCGACGAGGTAGTGCGAGGACACCTCCGCCGCGGGATCGCACAGCCGGTCGAGCGCCTCGGCCGCCGTCTTCATCCCTGTGTAGTGCAGCACCAGGAACGAGACCGGCCCGTTGCGTGTGTCGTGGTTGGGGCTCGCCCGCTCGCGCAGGATCACAGCCCGCGCTCGATCACAGCCCGCGCTCGCGCTTGATCCGGTCCCAGGCGGCGTTGATCTTGGCCACCTGGTCCTGGGCCCGCGCCACCAGCTCCGGCGCCGCGCCGCGCGCGGTGAGACTGTCCGGATGGTGCTCGCGCATCAGCGCCCGCCAGCGCGCCCGCAGTGTCTCGTCGCGGTCGGCGGCGGACAGGCCCAGCACCGCATAGGGGTCCTCCGCCGGCGTGCCGTTCACGCTCGCCGCGCCGAGCCCCATCGCCTGGCGCACGCGCGCGAGGAACGCCGCCTCGCGCGCGTTGATCGGCCCGTCTGCCGCCGCGATGGTGGTGAGCGAGCCCATCACCTCCTCGAGCATGGCGGGGGTGTCGGCGAAGGCGGCGGCGAGCCGTCCGGCATAGGCTTCCGGCCCCTCCGGCGAATCGCGCGCGGTGTCGAACCAGCGGCCGATGTCGCGCGCCGCCCCGGGCGGGATCAGGAAGCAGCGCTTGAACGCTTCGATCTCCGCCCGGTTCACCGCGCCGTCGCACTTGGCGAGCTTGGCCGCGATCGCCACCACCGCGACCGCGAACACCTGCTCGCGTCCGCCGCCGGTCATCGCCGGGCGCGCGCCGCCGCTTTCCGCGGCATGCCCGAGCGCGGCGCCCACCACCGCGCCCATCGGGCCGCCGACGACGAAGCCGGCGATGCCGCCGATGATCTTGCCCCAATAGGCCATGCCTGCCCGATACCACGCGCGCGTTGACAACGGCAAAACTTCGCCGGCGCGGTTGCGCCCGTGCGCGCGGGGCGGAATAAGGCGGCGTGCCCCGCCCTCCACGCGCCGCGATCGTCGGCCCCGCCTCCCGCCCCCTCCCGTGGCCCCGACCATCGACCGCGCCGGGCGGCGTGCCGATCCCTGACCTCCGCTCCGCCCGATGACCGGCGGGCCCCTGAAGGAAACCCTCATGACCGGCTGGCAATTCTGGATCGACCGCGGCGGCACGTTCACCGACATCGTCGCCCGCGCCCCGGATGGCGCGCTGTCCACCCACAAGCTGCTGAGCGAGAATCCCGGCCGCTACCGCGACGCTGCCATCGCCGGCATCCGCGCCGTGCTCGGCCTCGGCCTCGGCGAGCCGATTCCCGAGGGCCTGATCGACAGCGTCAAGATGGGCACCACCGTTGCCACCAACGCGCTGCTCGAGCGTCGCGGCGAGCGGGTGCTGCTGCTGGTCGATCGCGGCTTCGCCGATGCGCTGCGGATCGGCAACCAGGCCCGGCCGCGCCTGTTCGACCTCGCGATCAGGCTGCCGTCGCTGCTGCACGAGCGCGTGGTCGAGATCGGCGGGCGCATGGATGCCGCCGGCCGCGAGATCGAGCCGCTCGACGAGGCGGCGGCACGCACCGCCCTCGCCGCCGCGCGCGCCGACGCCATCGCCGCGGTCGCCATCCTGCGCATGCACGCCTGGAAAGCGCCCGCGCACGAGATCCGCCTCGCGGCGCTGGCGCGCGAAGCCGGCTTCACCCAGGTCTCGACCAGCCACGCCACCAGCTCGCTGCTGCGCCTGGTGCCGCGCGGCCAGACCACCGTTGTCGATGCGTATCTTTCGCCGATCCTGCGCCGCTACGTCGAGCAGGTCGCGGCCGAGCTGCCGGGCGTGCGGCTCTACTTCATGCAGTCCAACGGCGGCCTCGCGCAGGCGCAGCATTTCGCCGGCAAGGACGCGATCCTCTCGGGTCCTGCCGGCGGCATCGTCGGCGCCGCGCGGACCGCCGCGCAAGGCGGGTTCCCGCACATCATCGGCTTCGACATGGGCGGCACCTCGACCGATGTCGCGCTCTACGACGGCGCATTCGCCCGCGCCTTCGAGACGGAAGTCGCCGGCGTGCAGCTGCGTGCACCGATGATGGCGATCAACACCGTTGCCGCCGGCGGCGGCTCGATCCTGCATTTCGACGGCGCGCGCATGCGCGTGGGCCCGGACTCCGCCGCCGCCGATCCCGGTCCCGCCTGCTACCGCCGCGGCGGCCCGCTCACCGTCACCGACGCCAACGTCCTGCTCGGCAAGCTGCAACCGAAACATTTTCCGACGATCTTCGGCCCCGCCGCCGACGCGCCGCTCGATGCCGCCGTGGTTGCGGAGAAATTCGCGGTACTGGCCGAGGGCATCGGCCGCGCCACCGCCACCGCGCCCGATCCGCGCGACATCGCCGAGGGCTTCCTGCGCATCGCCGTCGCCAACATGGCCAACGCCATCAAGCAGGTCTCGGTGCAGAAGGGCCACGACGCCACCCGCTTCGCACTCGCCTGCTTCGGCGGCGCCGGCGGCCAGCATGCCTGCCTCGTCGCCGACGCGCTCGGCATGACCAGCGTCTTCATCCATCCCTTCGCCGGCGTGCTCTCGGCCTATGGCATGGGCCTCGCCGACCAGAGCGCCCTGCGCGAGCAGGCGATGGAGCTGCCGCTCGCCGAGCCCAGCATGCCGGCGCTTGCCGCCGCCGCGGCCGGGCTCGAGGCATCGGCGCGCGAGGCCCTGCTCGCCCAGGGCGCGCACCCGGCAAGCCTGCGCGCCGAACGCATGCTGCATCTGCGCTACCGCGGCACCGAGGCCTCGCTTGCCGTCCCCTTCGCCGAGCCCGAGGAGGCCACGCGCGCCTTCACCGGGCTGCACCGCGCCCGCTTCGGCTTCGCCACCCCCGAGCGCGCGCTGATCGTCGAGGCGGTCGCCGTCGAGGTCACCGCCCCGGGTGAGACGGTCGGGGAAACCCTGATCGCGCGCCGTTCCGAGGGCGAACCGACCCCGATCGACGAGGTTGCCATGTGGTCCGGCGGCACCGCGCACCGCGTCGGCGTCTTCGACCGCCAGGAATTGCTGGGCGGCGACCGCATCGCCGGCCCGGCGCTGATCCGCGAGGCCAACGCCACCACCGTCGTCGAACCCGGCTGGCAGGCGGAGGTCACCACGCGCGACCACATGGTGCTGCGTCGCGTCGCCACGCTGGCGCGCCCGGTTGCCGAGGGCACCGACCGCGCCGATCCGGTGCTGCTGGAGCTGTTCAACAACCTGTTCATGAACGTCGCGGAGCAGACGGGCGCGGTGCTGCAGAACACGTCGCAGAGCGTCAACATCAAGGAGCGGCTGGATTTCTCCTGCGCCATCTTCGACGCCGAGGGCAACCTCGTCGCCAACGCGCCGCACATTCCCGTCCATCTCGGCGCCATGGGCGAGAGCGTGCGCACCGTGCTCGCCCGCCGGCGCGCCACCCTGCGTCCGGGCGATGTCGTCGCCCTCAACAATCCCTACAACGGCGGCACCCACCTGCCGGACGTGACCGTGATCACCCCGGTCTTCGACCGCACCGGCACCGCGATCCGCTTCTTCGTCGGCTCGCGCGGCCACCACGCCGATATCGGTGGCATCACCCCGGGTTCGACCCCACCGGCCTCGCATACGCTGGAGGAGGAGGGCGTGGTGCTCGATGATTTCCTGCTGGTGGACGCAGGGCATTTCCGTGAAGCCGAGCTGCGCGCGCTGCTCGCCGGCGCGCGCTATCCGGCGCGCTCGCCCGACGTGAACGTCGCCGACATCAAGGCCCAGGTCGCCGCCAACAACAAGGGCGTGCAGGAGCTCGGCAAGGTCGAGGCGGAGTTCGGCTGGGACGTCGTCGCCGCCTACATGCGCCACGTGATGGACAACGCCGAGGAAAGCGTGCGGCGCGTCGTCGCGCGCCTCTCGGACGGCCAGTTCGACTACCGCATGGACGACGGCGCGCTGCTGCGCGTCAAGGTCGCGGTCGATCGCGCCGCACGCACGGCCTGCATCGACTTCACCGGCACGGACCGGCAACGACCGGATAATTTCAACGCCCCCCCGGCGGTCACCCGCGCGGCCGTGCTCTACGTCTTCCGCTGCCTGGTGGGCGAGGAGATCCCGCTCAACGAGGGGTGCCTCAAGCCGCTCGAGATCGTCATCCCCGAGGGCACGTTCCTCTCGCCGCGCCCCGGTGCCGCCGTCGTCGCCGGCAACACGGAGGTGAGCCAGGCCACCTGCAACGCGCTGTTCGGCGCCCTGGGCGCGATCGCCTGCAGCCAGGCGACGATGAACAATTTCATCTTCGGCGATGCCACCCGGCAGTACTACGAAACGATCTGCGGCGGCACCGGCGCCGGCCCCGGCTTCGACGGCACGTCGGCGATCCAGACCCACATGACCAACACCCGCATGACCGACCCCGAGGTGCTGGAGTTGCGCTACCCGGTTCGCCTCGAGGAATTTTCCATCCGCCGCGGCTCCGGCGGTGCCGGCCGCTTCCGCGGTGGCGACGGCGTGGTGCGGCGCATCCGCTTTCTCGAGCCGGTCACCGCAGTGATCGTCGCCTCGCGCCGTGAGGTCGCCCCGTTCGGTCTTGCCGGCGGCGCGGACGGCGCGCCCGGGCGGCAATGGGTGGAGCGCGCCGACGGCACGCGCGAGGTCCTCAGCGGGCGCGCCTGCACCGAACTGCATCCCGGCGATTGTTTCGTCATCGAGACGCCGGGCGGCGGCGGCTACGGCGCGCCCTAGAGCCATGTCCGGCCGGCTGGAACCACCCGCCCGGCCCCGGTCCGCGGGCCGCCATTCCCGGCCGCGAGGTTGCGCCCGGCCGCGCGATGCCCGACAGTCCGGGAAACCGGGGAGGTTGGGCATGGCCATCGGGTTTCGCATTCTGCCGGTCGCATCGCGCGTGCCGCCGGCGACCGTCGAGGCGTTCCGTGTCCTCCCCGTCGCCAATGTCAGCGACTCGATGTCGCGCATGACCGCGGGCGGCGCGCGCCTGCGCCCCTATTACAGCGGCCCGACCATGGCCGGCCCCGCGTTCACGGTGAAGACGCGCCCCGGCGACAACCTGATGGTGCACAAGGCGCTGGACATCGCCGCGGCCGGCGACGTCGTCGTCGTGGACGCCGGCGGCGACCTCACCAACGCCATCATCGGCGAACTGATGCAGGCCCATGCGCGCACCCGCCGGCTCGGCGGGATCGTCATCAACGGCGCCATCCGCGACGTCGCCGCCCTGCGCGCCAGCGAGTTTCCGGTCTTCGCCGCCGGCGTGACCCATCGCGGCCCCTACAAGGACGGCCCCGGCGAGATCGGCGTTCCGGTGGCCATCGACGGCATGGTGATCGCCCCGGGCGACCTCGTGCTGGGCGACGAGGACGGCCTCGTCTGCGTCCCGGCGGCGGCCGCCGCCGCGGTGCTGGAGGCCACGCAGGCCAAGCACGCGGCCGAGACGAAGCAGATGGCCGCCACCCTCGCCGGCACCTCCGACCGCGCCTGGGTCGACGCGACGCTCAGCAAGCTCGGCGTGATCTAGCGGGCGATCGCGATGCGGCGGTCAGGCCGATGGCGGCGGCGTGTTCTCGAGTACCCGCAGCGCGAGGCGCAGCAAGGTGCCTGCGGGGCGCTTGAGTCCGGCGCGAGCGGCTTCCTCGGCCAGGCTGAGCAGGTGGTCGCAGAGCATGAGCGGTGAGGGCGGCGGGTCGGTCGGGGTGGCGAGCATCGGGATCTTCCTGGTTCGCTTGAGCCATCCGGTCATTTCGGCCGGCGGCAACATCATGCCGCCGCAAGGGATTGAGGAACGATGAACAACGACGCCAGTGCCTGGTTTCGCCAATGCCCGGTTCACGCGGTCACTCCGCTCCTGGACCTGCCCGCACTCGCCGCTGCCCTCGGGGTCGGGCGCGTGCTGGTGAAGGACGAGGGCGCGCGCCCGCTCGGCAGCTTCAAGGCGCTCGGCGGCGTCTATGCCGGGCTCAGCGCGCTGGCCCGCGCCGCCGGCGTCGCGCTGCCGACGCTGATCGCCGAAGCCGGCCGCCGTGCGCTGCCGGAACTGGTCTGCGCCAGCGACGGCAACCACGGCCTCGCCGTCAGCGCCGCGGCGCGGCTCGCCGGCGCGCACGCGCGCGTGTTCCTGCCCGCTTCCGTCACCCCCCAGCGCATCGAGCGCATCCGCGCCAAGGGCGGCGAACCCGTCATCGTGCATGGCACCTACGAGGACGCCGTCGCCGCCGCCGCGGCTCACGCGCGCACGACCGGCGCGATCCTGATCGCCGACACCAGCGCCGATCCCGCCGACCCCGTGGTCGCCGACGTCATGGCCGGCTACGGCATCATGGCCGACGAGCTGCGCGCGCAGCTTCCCGCCGCGCCCACGCATCTTTTCCTCCAGGCCGGCGTCGGCGGCCTCGCCGCCGCGATCGCCGACCGGCTCGCAGGCAGCGTCGTCGTGGTGGAGCCCGACCAGGCCGCGTGCGTTGCCGCCGCCCTCGCTGCCGGACATATCGTCACCGTTCCCGGCGACCTCGCGACCGCGGCGGAGATGCTCTCCTGCGGCGAGGCCTCGGCGCCCGCGATGGCAATCCTGCGCCGGCGCGACGCCCGGGCGGTCGCGGTCAGCGAGGCCGAACTCGCCGCCGCCCCGCCCTTCCTGCGCGCCCATGGCGGGCCGGCGACGACGCCATCCGGCGCCTGCGGTCTCGCGGGCCTGCGCCACGCCATGGCCGATCCCGCGCTGGCCCGCGCGCTCGGCCTCGATGCCGCGAGCGTGGTGCTGCTGATCGCGACCGAGCGCGCCTAGACCATAGCCGACCAGAGAGAGACGTCTGGTCGGATTTCTTGCTCTAGGAAACTTGGAATCGCGAGCGACTTATCTCCGATCTGCCTGAGCCTGTCCGGCGCGGGCAGATCGGAGATGACTCTAGCCCCGGCGGCGCAGCGCCGCCACGCGCAGCGTCGAGGCCAGCGGTTGTGCCGGGTCGCGCGCGGCGTCGAGCGCTGCCACGAGTCCCGCGAGGCTGGTGCCCGCCTCCCGCGCCATCGTTTCGAGTTCGGACCAGAACGCGGGCTCCAGCGCCACCGACGTGCGGTGCCCCGCGAGCGAGAAGCTTCGTTTGGCGAGATGCTTCACGCGAGCCGCCGCGCCGCCCAGGCGCCGGCCTCCGCCACCACCGCGTCGGGGTCGGCCGCCAGCCGCGCCGCCGCCGGCCGCAAGCCCGGCTCGCCCGAATTCCCCACCGCGATTGCGACGTTGCGCGCGAACCGGTTGCGCCCGATCCGCTTGATCGGCGAGGCGCTGAACAATGCCCTGAACCCGGCGTCGTCGAGCAGCGCCAGCTCGGCGAGCCGCGGTGAGGCCAGCGCCGTGCGCTCGGCGAAAGCGATATGCCGGCTCTGCCGCGCGAAGCGGTTCCACGGACAGACGGCGAGGCAGTCGTCGCAGCCGGCGATGCGGTTGCCGATCGCCGGGCGCAGCGCCTCCGGGATCGGCCCCTCGTGTTCGAGCGTCAGGTAGGAAATGCAGCGCCTGGCGTCGAGCCGGTAGGGCGCGGGGAAGGCGTCGGTCGGACAGGCATCGAGGCAGCGCCGGCAGCTGCCGCACCGGTCCCGGTGCGGCGCATCCTCCTCCAGCTCGAGCGTGGAAAAGACCTCGCCCAGGAACAGCCAGGATCCATGCGTTCGCGAAACGAGGTTGGTGTGCTTGCCCTGCCAGCCCAGTCCCGCGCGCTGCGCCGCCGGCTTCTCCAGGACGGGCGCGGTATCGACGAACACCTTCACCTCGCCGCCGTGCCGCGCGAGGAGATGCTGGGCGAGGTGTTTGAGCCTGCCCTTCAGGAGATCGTGGTAGTCGCGCCCGCGCGCATAGACACTGATCGTGCCCCGCTCGCGCCGCGCCAGGCTGGCGAGTGGATCGCCCGCCGGCGCATAGGACAGCCCCACCGAGATGACGCTGCGCGCCGCCGGCCACAGCGCGCGCGGGCTCGCCCGTTCGCCGGTGCGCTCGGCCAGCCACCCCATCGTCCCATGCGACCCGGCGGCGAGAAACGCCTGCAGCCGCGCCGCATCCTGCCCGCCCGGCTCGGCGCGCGCGATGCCCACCGCGTCGAACCCGAGCGAGGCCGCCTTGGCGCGGATCTCAGCCGCGGCCGCGATAGGGAGCGACGCCATGATCGGGAATCCACACGCCCGCGGGCGGCGCGCCGGACTGCCAGAACACGTCGATCGGCATGCCGCCGCGCGGATACCAGTAGGCGCCGATGCGCAGCCAGGCGGGCGCGAGGGTTGCCATCAGACGCTGCGCGATCGCCATCGTGCAGGCCTCGTGAAACGCCCCATGGTTGCGAAAACTCGCGAGATACAGCTTGAGGGATTTGCTCTCGACGATCCATTCGGCGGGAATGTAGTCGAGCACGATATGCGCAAAATCCGGCTGCCCGGTGAGCGGACAGAGCGAGGTGAACTCGGGGCATGTGAAGCGCACGACATAGGCCTGCCCGCGCGCCGGGTTCGCCACGCGCTCGAGCGGGGCTTGCGCGGGCGAGGCGGGAATGCGGCTCGGCTGCCCGAGCTGTGTCAGGCCGGCATAATTCTCGCTCATGGCGGCGAGATGGGGCCGCCGGCGCCGCCTGTCAAACCTCTGGCCGCCAACCCTCGCGGCACGCCTCGGCATAGTCGGCGAACCGCCCGGCCCCGATCGCCTCGCGCATCCCGTCCATGAGATCCTGATAATAGGCGAGGTTGTGCCAGGTCAGCAGCATCGGGCCCAGCATTTCCCCGGCGCGGAACAGATGATGCAGATAGGCGCGGGAATGGCGCGCGCAGGCCGGGCAGGCGCAGGCCGCATCGAGCGGCACCGCATCGTCGGCGAAACGCGCGTTGCGCAGGTTCATCACCCCCGTGCGCGTATAGGCCCGTGCCGTGCGCCCGGCGCGCGTCGGGATCACGCAGTCGAACATGTCGATCCCGCGCGCCACCGCCCCGAGCAGATCGTCCGGCGTGCCCACGCCCATCAGATAGCGCGGCTTCGGCGCCGGCAGCGCCGGGGCGACGCGGTCGAGCACCTCGAACATCGCCGCCTGCCCTTCGCCCACCGCGAGCCCGCCGATCGCGATCCCCTCGAAGCCGATGCCGGCGATCGCCGCCGCCGAGGCGAGGCGCAGCTCGGCGAACACGCTGCCCTGCACGATGCCGAACTGCCCGTAGCCCGGCCGCGCGACGAACGCCGCGCGTGAGCGCTCGGCCCAGCGATGCGTGAGCTCCATGCTGGCGCGCGCCTCCGCCGCGGTGGCGGGGAAGGGGGTGCACTCGTCGAGCGCCATGGTGATCGTGGCGTCGAGGAGGTGCTGGATCGCCGTCGATCGTTCCGGCGTCAGCCGGTGCGCGGAGCCGTCGAGATGCGAGCGGAACGTCACTCCGTCGGCATCCACCTGACGAAGTTTCGCTAGCGACATGATCTGGAAACCGCCGGAATCGGTCAGGATCGGTCCCGGCCAGTCGGCGAAGCGGTGCAGCCCGCCGAGGCGCGCGATGCGTTCCGCGGTGGGCCGCAGCATCAGGTGATAGGTGTTGCCGAGAATGATCGCGGTCCCGGTGCTGCGCACCGCCTGCGCGGTCATCGCCTTGACCGTCCCCGCGGTGCCCACCGCCATGAAGGCCGGCGTCGGCGCCTCGCCATGCGCGGTCTCCAGCACCCCCGCGCGCGCCTGCCCGTCGCGCGCGGTCTGCCGCCATGCCAGGGTCACGCCGCCCGCTCCAGCAGCGTCGCGTCGCCATAGGAATAGAACCGGTAGCCGGAGGCGATCGCGTGCGCATAGGCCGCGCGCATCCGCGCCGTGCCGGCGAACGCGCATACCAGCATGAACAGCGAGCTTCGCGGCAGGTGGAAATTGGTCATCAGCACGTCGGCGGAACGGAAGACGTGGCCCGGCGTCAGCATGATGTCGGTCTCGCCGGCGAAGGGCAGGATGCGCCCCGCCGGATCCACCGCGCTCTCGAGCAGGCGCAGCGTCGTGGTGCCGAGGGCGACGATGCGCCCGCCCGCCGCACGCGCGTCGTTGATCGCCGCGGCGGTGGCGGGCGCGATCGTGCCGCGCTCGGGGTGCAGGCGGCGTGTGGCGAGGCTGGCCTCGCGCAGCGGCAGGAACGTTCCCGCCCCGACATGCAGCGTCAGCCGCGCCAGCCCGACACCGCGCGCCGCGAGGGCGGCCAGCAGCTCGGGCGTCATGTGCAGCCCCGCCGTCGGGGCCGCGACCGCGCCGTCATGCTCGGCGAACAGGGTCTGGTAGTCGGCCTGGTCGCGTGCCGTCGGTCCTTCCGGGCGCGGAATATAGGGCGGCAGGGCCAGCTTCGCGTCCGTCCGCAGCGCCGTGTCCAGCGCCGCGCCGCGCCGGTCGAAATCCAGCACCACACTGCCGTCCGGGTGCCGCTTGCGGACGCGGGCGGCGAACGCGACCGGCCCCTCGATCGCCACGCTGTCGCCTGGCCGCAGCCGCCGGGCGTTGCGTGCCAGCGCCACCCAGCCGCCATCGGCGAGCGGCCGGTCGAGCGTCAGCCCGACCCGGGCCTGGCCGCGCCGCGCCTGCAGCTGCGCCGGGATCACGCGCGTGTCGTTGACGACGAGCAGGTCGCCCGGTTGCAGCAGCGCCGGCAGGTCGCGCACCGTGCGGTCGGCGGGCTCCGCCGGCGTGACATGCAGCAGCCGCGCGGCATCACGCGGCCGGGCGGGTTCGCTGGCGATGCACGCCGCGGGCAGGGTGAAATCGAAGGCGTCGAGGTTGATCATGCCAAGGCTTGCTGCGATGGGTTGCCCGGTTGCGTGCCCCTGATGGTCGGTCCGCGGCGAAGGTGCAACCCGGGCCGGTCGGGGCCAGCCATTCGCACAACGCGACGCAAAATGCTCGCCGTGGCGGCGGGCCGCGGCCGGCCATGTCAAGTTTTGCCGAGCGTCTTCGCTGCGCTGGCGTCCGGCCGGGCAAGACCTGCTACCAGAACCATTCGCGGCGTGATCGTCCGCCGCGCCGCCGAAGGAGCTCGATGTGATTTCGCGCATGCCGCGCATTCTCGGCCTCGCCGCCTGCGCCGCCCTGGCCGCAGCCGCCGGCGCGCGTGCTTCCACCGTCCTGTTCAACGGCTTCGCTTCGGCCGGCGGGCAGCTGACGCTGCACGGCGACGCCACCACGCTTGCCACCGGTGGCGGCACCGTGCTGAGCCTTACCCAGGGCGGCGGCATCCAGCAGCAGGCCGGCTCGGCCATCCTCGCCAGCCCCTTCGCGCTCGGCCAGGGCGGCACCTTCAGTGCCATGTTCCGGTTCCGCATCACCCCCGATGCCGGCGGCCCGGCCGACGGGTTCACCTTCGTTCTGCAGCAGGGCGCCGCCAGCTCGCCGCAGCCCGGCGGCAATCTCGGCTATTATGGCACCGCCCATTCCCTCGCCATCGAGTTCGACACCTACGACAACGGCGTCGCGCCGCTCGGCCAGGGCGGCACCAACGACTACAACGACAACCATGTCGGGATCGATGTGAACGGCCAGCTCAACGATCTGGTTTCCGCCTCGCCCTATGGCGTCGGCGCAAGCGACGCCTGGGCCTGCAGCGGCGCCCGCAACCCGTTCGGCTGCATGGCCAATGGCGATGTCTGGACGGCGCTGATCGGCTACCAGAGCGGCAAGCTCAGCGTCGCCGTCGGCGACGGTGCGGCCGCGCCCGATCTCGTGATCAGCAACTACGCGATCGACATTCCCCGCACCATCGGCACGCACACGCCCTATCTCGGCTTCACCGGCGCCGATGGCGGCAGCACCGCCTCGCAGCAGATCCTCGATGTCGCGGCGACCTCGGGCGACAGCTACGCGCCGCCGGCGCCGGTGCCGGAGCCGGGCTCGCTCGCCTTGCTCGGCCTGGGTCTCGCCGGGCTCACCGCCTGGCGCCGTCGCCGCGCCCCGATCGCCGGCTGACCGGCCGCCGCTGCGTCAATCGTCCAGATAGGTCGCGATCTCGATCAGGTTGCCATCGGGGTCGCGGCAATAGACCGAACTCATCGGTCCCAGCGCGCCGGTGCGTGACACCGGCCCCGCCTCCACCACCACCCCGCACGCATGCAGGTGCGCGACGATGTCGGGCGCCCGCACCGCGGTGATGAAACACAAATCCTGCGTCCCCGGCCCGGGGGCGGCCGCATGCGGCGCGAACTCGGCGCGCCACTGGTGCAGGTTGATCTTCTGCCCGCCGAATTTCAGCGCCGTGCGTGCCGGCTTGCCGAAGCTCTCGCGCTCCATGCCGAGCACGCGCTGATACCAGTTCGCCGTCGTCTCCAGATCGGCGCAGGTGACGACGAGATGATCGAGCCGGTCGACCGCGAAGCGCATGACCCGGTGCCCTGCCTCAGGTGAGGTCTTGGTAGAAATCGTTGCCCTTGTCGTCGATCACGACGAAGGCGGGGAAATCCTCGACCTCGATGCGCCAGACCGCTTCCATGCCGAGTTCCGGGAATTCCAGTACCTCGACCTTGCGGATGCAGTCCTGCGCCAGCCGTGCGGCGGGGCCGCCGACGCTGCCGAGGTAGAAGCCGCCATACCGCTGGCAGGCATCGCGCACCGCCTTGGAGCGATTGCCCTTGGCCAGCATCACCATCGACCCGCCCGCCGCCTGGAACTCGGCGACGTAGGAATCCATCCGTCCCGCCGTGGTCGGCCCGAAGCTGCCGGTCGCGTAGCCTTGCGGCGTCTTCGCCGGCCCCGCGTAATAGACGGGGTGGTCGCGGAAATAGCCGGGCAGCCCCTCGCCGCGATCGAGCCGCTCCTTCAGCTTCGCGTGCGCGATGTCGCGCGCCACCACCATGGTCCCGGTGAGCGACAGCCGCGTCTTGACCGGACACGCCGAAAGCTGCGCCAGGATCGCGGGCATCGGCCGGTCGAGGTCGATGCGCACCACCTCGCCGCCGAGGATCGCCCCGGTCGCTTCGGGCAGGTATTTCGCCGGATCGGTTTCGAGCTGTTCGAGGAAGATGCCGTCGGGCGTGATCTTCGCCTTCGCCTGCCGGTCCGCCGAGCAGGAGACACCGATGCCGATCGGCAGGCTCGCGCCGTGCCGCGGCAGCCGGATCACCCGCACGTCGTGGCAGAAATACTTGCCCCCGAATTGCGCGCCGATGCCGAGCCGGCGCGTGATTTCCAGCACCTTCGCCTCCATCGCGAGGTCGCGGAACGCGTGCCCGGAGCGGTCGCCGGTCAGCGGCAGCGCGTCGAGCCAGCGCGTCGAGGCGAGCTTGACGGTCTTCATCGTCGTCTCGACCGAGGTGCCGCCGATGACGATCGCGAGGTGGTAGGGCGGGCAGGCCGAGGTGCCGAGCGTCCTGATCTGCGTGGTCAGGAACTCGGTGAGCTTGGCCTCGTTCAGCACCGCGCGGGTCTGCTGGAACAGGAAGGTCTTGTTCGCCGAGCCGCCGCCCTTGGCGACGAACATCAGGTGGAATTGGTCGGCGTGGTGCTCGCCCGGGGCGGCGAGGATGTCGAACTGCACCGGCAGGTTGTTGCCGGTGTTGACTTCCTCGAACATCGTCAGCGGCGCGTTCTGCGAGTAGCGCAGATTCGTTTCGGTGTACGTGCGGTGCACGCCCCAGCTCAGCGCTTCCTCCTCGTCGCCCTCGACCCAGACGCGCTGGCCTTTCTTGCCGAACACGATCGCGGTGCCGGTGTCCTGGCACATCGGCAGCACGCCGCCGGCGGCGATGTTGGCGTTCTTCAGCAGATCGAGCGCCACGAAGCGGTCGTTGGCCGAGGCCTCCGGGTCGTCGAGGATGGCGCGCAGCTGGGCGAGGTGGCCCGGCCGCAGCAGGTGGGAGATCTCGTGGAACGCGGTGAACGCCAGTTCCGAGAGCGCTTGCGGCGCCACATGCACCACCGTCCTGCCCGCGCAGGTCGAGCTGTGCACGCCCTCGATCGCCAGCTTGCGATAGGGTGTCGGGTCCTCGCCGAGCGGGAACAGCGTCGAGAAGCGGAAATCGGGCGGGCGCTTGAGCGGCGCGTTCATGCGGGGGTGTCCTCGTCTGCCTCGTCTGCCTCGTCTGCCTCGTCTGCCTTCGGGGTCGCCTGCGGCCGCGGATCGCGCGCCGGCGCGCGGCGGCGGAACGCGTCGAGCGAGACCACCTGCGAGGTGGCCGGCGCCGCGTCCGCCTCGGCCGCCGGCGGCGCTGCCGCCTCCGCCGCCAGCGCCTCGTCAGCCTCGGCCCGCACCGCCTCGTCGGCCTCGAACTGCAGCATGAAGCGGATCGCCGGATCGGCGAATTGCGTGACCGCGGCGAGCGGGATCGCGAGCTTGGCCGGCACCCCGGCGAACGACAGCGCGACCTCGATCAGCCCCGTCGCCGGGTCGTAGCCGAGGCCGTGGAACTGGTGTTGCAGCACGATCGTCATCTCGCGCGGGTATTGCGCGCGCAGCCGCTCGGGCAGCACCGCCTGCGGATGGTCGGTGCGGAAGGTGATATAGAAATGGTGCTCGCCCGGCAGGCCCTCGCCGGCAACGTGCTCGATCGCCTTCGCCACCACCTGGCGCAGCGCGTCGCGCGTCCAGGCCGCATAGGGCAGCAGGCTCTCCGGCGGGTCGGATGGATCGTCTTCCATCGCGCCCTGTTAGCTGGTCAGGCTTCCCGGGCCAAGCGGGCGGCTGCCTCGACGCCAAGCCATGGCGGGCGTGCCGCGCGCACCCGCCGCAGCACCGGGCAATCGGCGGCATGCGCTCCCGGCAGGTAGCCGAGCGACATCAGAAACTCGCCCACGATCTCGCCGCCGGTGAACAGGAAGGTCTGGCGGAACAGCCGCACCCAGTCGGGCCTCGCGCGCGGATGGTGGGCGTCGAGCCAGGCGGCAAACCCGCCATGGCTCGCGCGCATGGCGCGGATGCGCCGCGCGTTCTCCAGGATCGCCGCCACCTTGAGCCGGTTGCGGATGATGCGCGGGTCGGCGAGCAGGCCCGCCGCCTCGGGCGCGCCCCAGCCGGCGACGCGGTCCACGTCGTATTCCGCGAATGCCGCGCGCATGCCCTCGCGCCGCTTCAGGATCGTCTCCCAGGACAGCCCGGCCTGCATGATCTCGAGCACCAGCCGTTCGAACAGCACCGACTCGTCGCGCGCCGGGAAGCCGTATTCGCTGGCATGGTAGGCATGGTGCACCGGATGCCCCGGCGCGATGGTGCAATAGCTGCTCACCCGGCGAACCGTGCCATGTCCGGCGCCGCGCGGCGAGTGGGGGGCTTCTGTTGCCCGGTGCCCCCCGGACCGCGCTTACCTAGTGATTAGGCAGCGAGCGCCATAGCGTTGTTATCGTTGGCACTTGTGAAACGGCCCGATGACGGCGGAACCATGCCGGGCAAAAAGCGGGTCTTTACCACGCGTGTCGAGCCTGTTTCGCCCCCGCATCCGCCCCCGGGACCATCCGCCCGGGTTATGGTGGAGGCGCCGGGTACCGCCCCCGGGTCCACAACGCTTATTCCACACGCCGTTTATCGCCATAGCCGGCAAGCCGGCGAACGGAATATAGGCATCTGCCACGCGGGGCGGAAGGGGTGCGGGATGCAAGCGGGTGAACGGATGGGCCTTGAACGGACCGGGACGGGGCTGACGGCGGCGCAACAGGCCGAGATCGAGGAGTCGCGCCAGGCGAGCCACGCCACCCGCCGCGCCACCGTCGCGGCGCTGGAGGCGCTGCTGCACAGCGCCATCGCGGTGCTCGACCACGGCTTCATCCGCGTCGTCGACTACATGGGCGACGACGATGCCGTGGTGCAGGCCGCGCGCGTTTCCTACGGCCGCGGCACCCGCCGCGTCTCCGAGGATGCGGGGCTGATCCGCTACCTCATGCGGCACCGCCATTCGACGCCGTTCGAGATGTGCGAGATCAAGTTCCACGTGAAGCTGCCGATCTTCGTCGCCCGGCAATGGATCCGCCACCGCACCGCGAACGTGAACGAGTATTCGGCGCGCTATTCGATCCTCGACCGCGAGTTCTACATCCCGGCCCCCGAGCACCTCGCCGCCCAGTCCGCGGCCAACCGCCAGGGCCGCGGCGCGCTGCTCGAGGGCGCGGAGGCCGAGGACGTGCTGCGCGTCCTGCGCGAGGACGCCGCGCGCAACCACGACCACTATGTGGCGATGCTGAACGAGGACGAGGCCGGCAGCCGCCTCGATCCCGCCCGCGCCGGCCTGGCGCGCGAGCTCGCGCGCATGAACCTCACGCTCAATACCTATACGCAATGGTACTGGAAGACGGATCTGCACAACCTCATGCATTTCCTCTCGCTGCGCGCCGACGCGCATGCTCAGTACGAGATCCGCGCCTATGCCGAGGCGATGATGGCCTGCCTCGACGCCTGGGTGCCGCTGACCGCCGCCGCCTTCCGCGACTACCGTCTCGGCGCCTTCACCTTCTCCTCGGCGATGCTCGCGCTGCTGCGCCGCATGCTGGCGGGCGAGGCGGTGGACCAGAAGGGCTCCGGCCTCAACCGCCGCGAGTGGGACGAGGTCATGACGGTCCTGCAACGTCCCCTGTGAGCCCGGCGCGATGATCCTCGTCTTCGGCTCGATCAATCTCGATCTCGTGCTGCCGGTGCCGGTGCTGCCGGCGCCGGGCGAGACCGTGCTTGGCGCGGCCTATTCGACCCAGCCCGGCGGCAAGGGCGCGAACCAGGCGCTCGCCGCCGCGCGCGACGGCGCGGCGGTGGTGCTCGCGGGCTGCGTCGGCCGCGACGGCTTCGCCGCGCCGGCGCTGGCGCTGCTGCGCGCCGCCGGCGTCGACCTCGTGCGCGTCGCCGAGACCGCATCGCCCACCGGGCTTGCCGCCATCGCCGTCGATCCCGCGGGGCGAAACCAGATCGTCGTTGCCGGCGGCGCCAATGCCCGTGCCGCCGCCGGGCAGGTGGAGGATGCGCTGCTCGCGCCGCACACCACGCTGCTGCTTCAGCGCGAGGTGGACCCGGCCGAGTCCGCCCGCCTTGCCCTGCGTGCGAAGCAGCGCGGCTGCCGCGTCGTGCTCAACACCGCGCCCGCCGGCCCGTTCCCCGAGGCGGCGCTGGCCGCCCTCGACGTGCTCGTCGCCAACGCGGTCGAGGCCGCGGAGCTCGGTGCCGCGTCCGCCGCCGAGCTGGCCGCCCGCCATCCGGGCCTCGCCGCCGTGATCACCCGCGGCGAGGCGGGCGTCGAGGTCGCGGCCCCGGGCGAGCGCTTCGCGCTGCCGGCGCACCCGGTCGCGGTGCGCGACACCACCGCCGCCGGCGATACCTTCACCGGCGTGTTCGCGGCCGGGCTCGACCGTGGCCTGTCCCTGCGCGCGGCTGCGCTGCGCGCCAACGCCGCCGCGGCGCTCTGCTGCACGCGCCAGGGCTCGCAGCAGAGCATCCCGCTCGCCGCCGAGACCGACGCGATGCTGGCCGCGGCGCGGTGAGCGCGCACCGCCTGGTCTTCCTGGTCCTCGCCGGCCTGCTCGGCGGCGGCATGAACGCGCTGGCCGGCGGCGGCTCCTTCGCCACCCTGCCGGCGCTGATTGCCGCCGGCCTCTCGCCGGTGGTGGCGAACGCCTCCAGCACCGTCGCCCTCTGGCCCGGCGGCGCGGCCGGCGCCTGGACCTACCGCGCCGGCCTGCGCCCGGTCTGCGACGTCGCGCTCGGCCCGACGCTTGCCGTCACCTTCGCCGGCGGGCTGTTCGGCGCCGCGCTGCTGCTCGCCCTGCCATCGCATTCCTTCGACGTGGTGCTGCCCTGGCTGCTGCTGCTCGCCACCCTGACCCTCGCCTTCGGCCGCCGCGCCGGCGAGGCGCTGCAGGGCCGGCTGCACATGGGCACGCGCACCATGCTCGCGGTGCAGTTCGCGCTCGCAACCTATGGCGGCTATTTCGGCGGCGCCGTCGGGCTGATGATGGCCGCCGCATGGTCCTTCCTCGGCGAGCCGGACCTGCGCGCGCTCAATGCCCCGCGCACGCTCCTCGTGGCGGCGGCCAACAGCATGGCGGTGCTGGTGTTCGTGTTCGCCGGCGTGGTGCGTTGGGGGCCGACGCTGGCGATGCTCGCGGGCGGCGTCGCCGGCGGCTTCCTCGGCGCGCGCATCGGCCGCCGCCTGCCCCCGATGGTGACCCGCGCGATGACGCTGGCCTTCGCCAGCGCCATCACCATCGTCTTCTTCGTCCGCGGCGGCTGAGCGACCGGCGCGCGCGCCCGCGCCCGCGCTTCTCAGTCGATGACGATCTTGGGCCCCGCCGGCGCCCCCGCGAGCTTCGCCGCCAGCCGGGCGGCGATCGCCGCATAGGCCTTTGCGGCCTCACTGTCCGGCGCGTGCGCCGCGACCGGC
>JAJXSZ010000195.1 GCA_021784255.1 Pseudomonadota bacterium
GTCGGGGTCGTGCTCGTCGGGGTCGTGCTGGTCGGGGGCGTGGTGGTTGGCATGGGCGGCGTCCTCTCAGGCGGGGGTCAGCACGGCGCGGCGGGTGAGGCGGTGGGCGTGGGCGGCGGCGATGACGTCGTTGATCGCATCGAGCGGGTGCTGCTCGACGAACGGGGCGAGGGCGATGCGCCGGTCGAGCACGAGGTCGAGCGCCTCGGGGTAGAGCTCCGGCGGGCAGCCCCAGTTGCCGAGCGCGCGCGCGTCGAAGGCCATCAGGTTGGAGAGCCGCACCTCGACCTTGGCCATGGTGAAGCCGACGATGCCGAGCGTGGCGCCGGGCACCAGCAGGCTCCAGGCGGTGGCCTGGCCGGCGGCGCTGCCGGAACATTCCAGGATCGTCCATTCGGTCGCGCGCAGCCCCTCGCGCCTGGCGAAGGCGGCGATCTCCTGCTTCAGCGCCCGCGCGTCCTGGCCGCTGGCGTCGAGTGCGAGGTCGGCGCCGTGGGCGGACAGCGCCGCGAGCTTCGCCGCATCGACGTCGATCGCCACCACCCGCGCGCCCATGGCGTGGGCGATCTGGGCGGCGAAGCCACCGACGCCGCCGACGCCGATCACCACCGCGAGATCGCCCGCGCCGATGCCGGCGCGCCGCACCGCCTGGTAGGGCGTGGTGACGGCGTCGGCGACCACCGAGACATCGGCGAGCACGAGGCCGGCGGCGGCGAGGCGGGTGAGATCGACCGGGCACAGGCCGCGCGCGGGCACGCGGATATGCGTCGCGAAGCCGCCGTCGATGTCGTTGCCGGGCATCTTCTGGCCGCGGCAGATGGCCGAGCGGCCGCGGCGGCAGGCGTCGCAGGCGCCGCAGGGCAGCACCGCGGGGACGATGACGGCACGCCCCTGCCAGGCCTCGGCGCCGGCGCCGGTGGCGACGACGGTGCCGCTGATCTCGTGGCCGAGGGTGAGCGGGAGCGGGTGGTTGGTGCGCACCCCGTCGTGGAGATAGCCGAGATCGGTGTGGCAGACGCCGCAGCCGGCGATGGCGACGACGACCTCCCCGGCGGCGGGGGGGAAGGGGTCGAAGCCACGGCGCGCGAGCGGCGCGTCCGGCGCGGTCATGATCCACTGGTGGGGCGCAGCGGGCATCGGGGTCCTCTCCGTTTCTCCCCGCGACGCGGCGGGGCGCATCCGGGCCATATTGCGCATTACGGTGCGTGAATACGTCTTAGACGCAAACGCTGCACGGAGATCGGCCGGCCTGCTTTGATCTAGATCAATGCGCGCCAAAAAATCGCGCGCCAGCCTTCACAGCCGAAAGCGCCGAAAAACCGCAAAGCCGTAAGAGTTTCCATCAATTAGCGGCGCCAAGAGGTAATCGTCCATGCGCGACAGCCTGCGCCCCGGCCTTGCCCGCAGCGAAACCATCCGCGTCGGCCCCGACCGCGCCATCGCCTTCCTCGGCGAGGCGCTGCGCGTCTATGCCACCCCCGATTTCGGCCGCGACGTCGAGATCGCCTGCCGCGAGCTGCTGCTCGAACATCTCGACCCCGGCGAGGACTCGGTCGGCGTGCGCATGGAACTCGACCATGCCGCGGCGACGCCGATGGGCATGGACGTCACCATCGAGGTGACGCTGGCCGCCCGCGAAGGCCGGCGCGCGGTGTTCGACTTCGTCGCCCGCGACGCGATCGAGGAGATCGGGCGCGGGCGGCATATCCGTTTCATCCTCGATATCGCGACGGCGACGCAGCGCCTCGCCGCGAAGGTCGCGAAGGCCGGGGCGATGGCAGCGCCGGCGGGCGCATGAGCGCGGCCGGGGCCTGAGGCCGATGGACGCCGCCGCCAGCCGCTCGGTGCCGAGCTTCTGCTACAATTGCGTGGCCGGGCCGGACCTGATGCGCGTCGGCGTGGAGAACGGCGTGGCGACGCGCATCGAGCCCGACGAGAGCGCCGCGGCGATCCATCCCGGGCTCGGGCGCATCTGCGTCAAGGCCTATGGGCTGATCCAGAAGACCTATAATCCGCATCGCGTGCTGCAGCCGATGAAGCGGACCAACCCGCGCAAGGGCCGCGACCAGGACCCGGGCTTCGTGCCGATCTCGTGGGACGAGGCGCTCGATACGATTGCGCAACGCCTGCGCGACATCCGCGCCCGCGGCCTGCTCGACGAGGCCGGGCTGCCCCGCCTCGCCGCCACGTTCGGCCATGGCGGCACGCCGCAGAGCTACATGGGCACCTTCCCCGCCTTTCTCTCCGCCTGGGGGCCGATCGACTACAGCTTCGGCTCCGGGCAGGGCGTCAAATGCGTCCACTCCGAGCATCTCTACGGCGAGTTCTGGCATCGCGCCTTCACCGTCACCGCCGATACCGTGCACACGCGCTACCTGATTTCCTGCGGCAACAACGCGGAAGTCTCGGGCGGCGTCTGCGCGGTGCGCCGCCATGCCGACGCGCGCCTGCGCGGCATCCGCCGGGTGCAGGTGGAGCCGCATCTCTCGCCGACCGGCGCCTGCTCGGCGGAGTGGGTGCCGATCCGCCCGAAGACGGATGCCGCCTTCCTGCTCGCCCTGGTGCACGTGCTGCTGCACGAGGCGGCGCGCGAGCGGCTCGACCTCGGCTTCCTCTGCGAGCGCACCGCCTCGCCCTACCTGGTCGGGCCGGACGGCTACTATCTGCGCGAGAAGGCGAGCGGCAAGCCGCTGATCTTCGATGCCGGGCTCGGCCGCGCCGTGGCGCACGACACGCCGGGCGCGGCCGGCGCGCTCGAGGGCGCGGTGACGGTGGCGGAGGCGGTGACGCACGGGCCGGACGGCGAGGTGACGCCCTGGCGCGACGCCGCCGCGCGCACCGCGTTCGCGGTGATGGCCGAGACGCTCGCGCCCTACACGCCGGAATGGGCCGGCGCGATCTGCGACATCGCGCCGGCGACGATCCGGCGCATCGCCCAGGAATATCTCGATCACGCCTGCATCGGCGAGACCATCGTCGTCGATGGCGAAACGTTGCCGTTCCGTCCCGTCGCGGTGACGCTGGGCAAGACCGTCAATAACGGCTGGGGCGCCTATGAATGCTGCTGGGCGCGCACCATGCTGGCGGTGCTGGTCGGCGCGCTCGAGGTCCCGGGCGGCACGCTCGGCACCACGGTGCGGCTCAACAAGCCGCACGAGAACCGGCTGAAGAGCGTCGTCCCCGGCGAGGACGGGTTCATGGCGGCGCATTTCAACGCCACGCGCAGCGGCGAGTGGGCGGCGCGGCCGACCGGGCGCAACGCGCACCGCTCGCTGGTGCCGATCGTCGGCAACTCGCCCTGGGCGCAGGCGCTGGGCCCCACGCACCTGGCCTGGATGTTCGCCACCGACGCGCCGAAGGAATGGCCCGAGCCGCCGCCGCCCGAGATCTGGTTCGCCTTCCGCACCAATCCCGCAATCTCGTTCTGGGACACGCGGCGCATCGTCGCGACGATGGGGCGGATCGGGTTCATCGTCGCCTTCGCCTACACGATGGACGAGACCAACCACATGGCCGACATCCTGCTGCCGGATGCGACCGACCTCGAAAGCACCCAGCTGATCCGCGTCGGCGGCACCAAATATGTCGAGCAGCACTGGGACCATCAGGGCTTCGCGCTGCGCGCGCCGGCGGTCGAGCCGATGGGCGAGGCGCGCGACTTCACCTGGATCGCCACCGAGCTGGCGCGCCGCGCCGGGCTGATCGAGCGCTACAACGCCGCCCTCAACCGCGGCGCCGCCGGCGTGCCGCTGGCGGGTGAGGGCTTCGACTTCTCGCTGGCCACCGATGTCGCGCATGATACCGAAACGATTTGGGACGCGGTGTGCAAGGCGGCGAGCACGGCGCTGAGCCAGGGCGCGCGCACGCACGACCTCGCCTGGTTCCGCACCCACGGCCACGACGTCGTGCCGTTCCGCCGCGAGGACTGGTATCTCACGCCGACGATGGCCCGGCTCGGGCTGCGCTACGAGCTGCCCTACCAGGAGCGGCTGCTGCGCACCGGCCAGGAGCTCGGCCGGCGGCTGCACGAGCAGAACATCCACTGGTGGGACGAACAGCTCGGCGAATACATGCCGATCCCGCTCTGGCATAACGTGCCGCAGCGCTGGGAGCGGGCGGTGCGCGCCGCCGGCGAGGACCCCGCCGCCTATCCGCTCTGGGGCATCACCACCAAGACCATGCCGTACACGACCGGCAACAACGCCGGCATCCCGCTGATGGCCGAGGTCGGGCGCAACCTGCGCGGCCAGGGCCGGGTGATCGTCAACGCAACGACCGCGGCCGGGCTCGGCATCGCCGAGGGCGACTGGGTCGAGGTTCGTTCCACCATCGGCGCGACGCGCGGCCGCGCCGCCCTGGTCCAGGGCTGCCGGCCGGATACGGTGGTGATCCCCGGGCAGTTCGAGCACTGGAAGACGCCGGTTGCGAAAGATCTCGCCTGGCCCTCGCTCAACACCATCGTGCCGATGTCGCTCGAGCTCACGGATGCGACCGGCTCGGGGGCCGACGTGGTGCGCGTCGCGCTGGCCCGCTGCGCGCCGCCGCCGGAGGCGGAGGCATGACGCGCTACGTGATGGTCGCCGACCTGCGCCGCTGCGTCGGCTGCCAGACCTGCACCGCCGCCTGCAAGGAGGGCAACGCGACGCCGCCCGGCGTGCAGTGGCGGCGGGTGCTCGACCTCGAGCGCGGCACCTATCCCGATGTGCAGCGCGTGTTCCTGCCGGTCGGCTGCCAGCACTGCGACAACCCGCCCTGCATGGAGGTCTGCCCGACCACGGCGACGCGCCAGCGCGCGGACGGGATCGTCACCATCGACGAGGATCTCTGCATCGGCTGCAGCTACTGCATCATGGCCTGCCCCTACGACGCGCGCAGCCTGACCGAGGCGCCGGCCTATGCCTTCGGGGCGGCGCCGACCGCGGCCGAGGCGCAGCGCGGCACGCGCCCGGCCGGGCTCGCCACCAAGTGCGATTTCTGTGCGGCGCGGATCGATGCGGGGGTGGCGCGCGGCCTCGCGGTGGGGCGCGATCCGCAGGCGAGCCCGCTCTGCGTCAATGCCTGCATCTCCGGCGCGCTCAGCTTCGGCGACCGCGACGACCCGGACGGCCCGGTGGCCGCGCTGCTGGCGGAAAACCGCTGGTTCCGGCTGAACGAAGAGGAAGGGACGGGGCCGGGCTTCTACTATCTCTGGGACCGGGAGGCACCGTGAGCGGGGCAGCATGAGCGCGATCCGGGGCATGCGGCGGCAGAGCCAGTGGGATCTGCGGGCGGCCGGCAATTTCGCGGGCGGCGGCAGCGGCACGGGGCTGCTCGTGGCGGCGGCGCTGGAAGCAATCGGTGGCGGAACGTTCCGCCTGGCGCTGGCGTGCGGGCTGCTGCTGGTCGGCGCCGGGCTCGGGCTGGTCTGGCTCGAGATCGGCCGGCCGTGGCGGGCGCTCAACGTGTTCTTCCATCCCCGCACCTCGTGGATGACGCGCGAGGGGATCATGGCGCTGCTGCTGTTCCCGCTCGGGCTTGCCGCGATCGCCACCGGCTCGGCCGCGCTGGCGGTGCTGGCGGCGCTGGCGGCGCTCGGCTTCCTCGCCTGCCAGGCGGGCATCCTGCACGCCGCGCGCGCGATCCCGGCCTGGCGCAAGCGCGAGCTGGTGGCGCTGATCGTCCTCGGCGGGCTGGCGGAGGGGACGGGGCTGGCGCTGATCGTTCCGGGTGCCGCGCGATGGCTGCCGCTGCTGGCGCTCGCCGCGGGCGCCGGGCGGGAGATCGCGTGGCGGCGCTATCGTGCGGCCCTCGGGCGCGATCCGCGGACCGCGCCGGCGCTCGCCGCCTTCGCCGGGCGGCCGGCGCGGCTGGCGCGCCTG
>JAJXSZ010000196.1 GCA_021784255.1 Pseudomonadota bacterium
CGATCCCGCGATCCGACTCGACGTTGCCGCCATGTTCGGTTGCGCCGTGGTCACCGGAGCCGGTGCTGTGTTCAACACGGCACGGCTGCGGCCGGGCCAGTCGGCGGCAGTGATCGGTCTCGGCGGCGTCGGACTAAACGCCGTCATGGCCGCGCGCATCGCGGGCGCCGCGACGATTGTTGGCATCGACCTCAACGACGATAAGTTTGCGCTCGCCCGCGAGTTGGGTTGCACCCACACCGTCTCTGCCCGCGATGCCAATGCGGTGCAGGCAGTCAAGGATCTTTCCAGGGGCGGGGTCGACTTCTGTTTTGAGATTTCTGGTGCGAAGCCGGCGATGGCAATGGCCAACGCCATCACCTGCAAGGGCGGCGAGGTCATCTGCGTCGGGCTCGGCGCCACCAGCGACATGTACCAATATGCCCACGCGCTCCTCGTCGGCGAGGAAAAGGCGTTTCGTGGCTCCCTCATGGGCGGTGGCCTGGCGGAGCGTGACATCCCGATGCTGCTGCAGCTCTACCAGAATGGCCAGATGCAAGTGGACCAGCTGATGAGCCGCACGATGCGTTTCGACGAACTGAACCACAGCCTCGACCTGCTCGACCGTGGCGCGGTGGTGCGCCAGATCCTGCTGCCGAATGGCTGAACGCCCGGTCAGGGAAGATGCCGGGTTTCTGCAGACCCAAAAAGCCAGGGAGGAAAATATGTCTCGACAAATGATGGCGAAGCCGCTGCTCGGTGCCGCCGCGCTCATGGTGGGAGGGCTCCTGATCGGCGGCGCGGGGCCTGCGGACACGATCAGGCTCGGCCTTTCGTTGCCGCTTTCCGGTGGTGGGGCGATCTGGGGCAAGGGCACCGCCTGGATGTGCGACAAGGCCGCCGCGCAGATCAACAAGGCTGGTGGCGTCAACGTGCAGGGCAAAGTCTACAAGGTTGCCTGCGTGGCCTACGACAACAAGTATACTGCCGCCGGCGGTGCCAGCGTGGCGCATACACTCCTCGATCGCGACGGCATCAAATACGTCCTTGCGATGGGCACGGCGCCCATTCTCGCCACCCAGTCGTTGACCGAACGCCAGGGAGATCTGTTGTTCAACCTCTCCTGGGGCAAGGCGACCAAGGGACCGAAATTCCCGCTCACCTTCGATGTCTTCAACTCTCCCGCCGAAATCGGGCCGGCTATCATCAAGTTCATCGCCAAGACCTACTCCAGTGCCAAGACCGTGGTGATGCTGAACGTCGATGACGCTACCGGGCGCGAGACGGAGGCCATCATGCGGCCGATGTGGAAAAAGGCCGGGTACAGGGTTCTGGCTTCCATGTTCTATGAGCGTGGTACCACCGAGTTCCAGCCAACGGCGTTGCGGCTCGCGTCCTACAAGGCCGATATCATCGACCTGCCAACGTTGCCGCCGCCGGACGCGGGGAAAGTGCTGAAGGATCTCCAGACGCTCGGGGTGAAGGGCGTGAAGATTCTGGACGACGGAACCAGCGCCAGTGCTGTCGAGGCCACCTCCGGAAGGTCCGCGCTCGATGGCGTCTACATGGGGGCAGCGATCCCTATCGACGGCCCGAGTTTCGACGCCCGCCAGCGCGCGATCAGCAAGGAGGCCAAGGCCGCCTTTGGTGACCCGGTGAACCTCGTCAACATCAGCGGCTATGACGCGATGCAGGAACTCGTGGCCGGCATCGAGAAGGCGCAGAGCCTGAACCCGCACGCTATCGCCAAGGCATTGCCGACTGTGCACTTCAAGAGCTTCTATGGCGACGTCGGTTTCGGCGGCGCGGCAGCATACGGTGTGAACATTCAGCCGTTGTTGCCTGTCTATGTCACGCAGGTGGTGAACGGAAAGCTGGTGGACAGGGCCAAGGTGGCGGTCTCGGGCAAGTAGAACCAAGGGGCGAGCGGAGCACGCGATGATGTCCGCGACGTTCGTACAGCTCGTCATCATCAGCCTCGAGATCGGCTCCGTGTACGTGCTGTTTTCCCTCGGGTTGACGTTGATCTTCGGGATCATGAAGGTCGTCAATTTCGCTCACGGACAGTTCTTCGCCGTCTCCGCCATCCTGGTCACAATTCTGGTGCCCTTCCTCGCCGCCCACGGCCTGCCGGTGTTGCCCGCTTATTTCCTGGCGACGGCCACCACGGTCGCCGTCACCGTCATGATCGGCTGGGGCGTCTACCAGTTCGGCCTGGTCAGGTTTCTGCGTGACATGGAGGGCGCGTTCATCCTGACGCTCGGCCTGGCGATGTTGTCGGATGGCCTCATGCTGAGCATCTTCGGTGGAGCTCCGCGCCCCGAGCCGGTTATCGTTCCCGGAACGGTGCGGATTTTCGCCGTCGCGGTGCTCGCGCAGCACGTGGTGGTGTTCGGTGCGGCCGTCTGCATCACCGGCGCACTCTACTGGTCCATGACCGCCACCAGGCTCGGCAAGGCCCTGCGCGCCATCGCGTCCGATCACGAGGCTGCGATGCTGCAAGGCATCCCGTATCGGAGGCTCTCGAGAGACGGGTTTCTCATCGCGACGGCCCTGGCGGCGATTGCCGGAGCTCTGATGGCGCCGATCTCGGAGGTAACGCCCGCAGTGGGCAACGATTACCTCATGAACGGCTTCATGGCCGTCGTGGTGGGCGGGCTCGGCAGTGTGCCAGGTGCGATCCTCGGGGCTATGTTCATCGCTGTCATCGAGGCGGTTGGCGGTTACTATGTCGGTCCATCGGCGGCAACCATGGCGATCTTCGTTATGGTGATCGTCGTGCTGCTGATCCGGCCGCGCGGATTGCTCGGGCGTGCGTAGAAGGGACCATATCGTCTGGCTCGCAGGCGGTCTCATCGCCGTTGCTGCCACAAGACTGTTTCAGGATGCGTATTCGATCAGCGTCGTCAACCTCGTCTTCATTGCCTGTCTGTTTGCCGCGAGTTTTCGCTTTGTCATGCTCATTGGCGAGATGAGTTTCGCGTCCGCGGCGTTTGTCGGAGTTGGGGCTTATGGTGCGGGCGTAGCAACCACGCTGCTGCACTGGCCATTTGCCCTTGCGATGTTGGTCGGGCCGGTCGTCGCAACACTCGTCAGCATCGGCTTCGGTCTCATTGTCCTGCGTATCAAGGGGCCGTACTTCATGCTGATCGGATTCGCGTTCGCCGAGGCGGTTCAAATTGCTGCGGCGCAGATCCAGGTGATTGGCGGCCCATCCGGCATGGTCGGCATCTTTGCTCCAAGGATCTTGGATGCATGGATGCAAAGTTTTGTGGCAGCCGTGGTCGTAACGGCGCTCTACTTGCTCTATCGCCTGGAATGGTCGGATTTCGGCAGGCTGCTCGGGGCGATCCAGAACAATGACAATGTCGCCCGAACCGTCGGCGTGAATGTGCTGGGCGCCAAGGTAACATGTTTCGCGGTAGCATCGTTCATGGCCGGCCTCGCCGGCAGCCTGACCGCTTTTGTCAATAACGTGATCGCCCCGAGCGATTTTGGCTTCATGCTCGCCAATTTCGCGTTAGTTTACGTGAAAGTTGGCGGCGAGCGCTCCCTGTTCGGTGCGGTTGCTGGTGCCACGGTAATGGTCCTGCTATCGAGTTATTCAATCGTGCTCGGCGCGAGCAACGAGCTTTTCTACGGTGCTGCCATCGTCGTCACGATCCTGCTGATGCCGCAGGGATTGGCCGGCCTCGTCGAGAAAATCCGCCTGCGCCTGATGGCGCCGAAAGCGGTTCGTCGGGAAGCCTGAGATGGGTGGAGCCACCTCGTCGCTGCTGCGCACCAGCGGGCTCACCAAGCGCTTCGGTGGCCTGACGGCGGTATCCGACCTCAGCTTTGACCTACGGTCTGGCGAAATCCTCGGCCTGATCGGCCCGAATGGCGCCGGCAAGAGCACCGTCTTCAATCTGATCAGCGGCTTCACCAAGCCCACGGCGGGCCGGCTCGAGCTGTTTGGCCGGGACTGTACCGGAAGCTCGGCACTCACGATCAGCCGCATGGGCTTGGTGCGCACCTTCCAGCACGGCAGCTACATGAAGGCGATGACGGTTCGCGACAATATATTGATAGGAACCCTGCAACGCCTCAGGGGCCCTGCGCGCCGGAAATGCGTGGCCGAAACAGCGGAGATGCTTGGGCTGACATCGTGTCTTGACCGCATCGCCGGATCGCAACCGCACGGCATCCAACGGCTGGTGAGCATTGCCATCGCACTTGCGGCCCGCCCGCGCGTTCTCTGCCTCGATGAACCGCTGACGGGCCTCAACCAGACCGAAGTCGGGGGTGTGCTCGGCGTGTTCCAGCGCATTCGTAACGAGTTTGGCACGACGATTCTCCTGGTGGAACACAACACAAAGGCGGTGATGGCGGTCTGCGACCGGATTGTCGTGCTGCATCACGGCCAGCAACTCGCTGAAGGCCCGCCTCTGGAGATAACGTCCAATGCGGACGTGATCGCGGCGTATCTGGGGCCTCGTCATGACCGGTGACGATATTCCACTTCAGGTCGACGGTATATGCGCGTCCTACCAAGGCGTTCCCGCGATCGATAATGTCAGCCTCCGGCTTCGGCGCGGGTCCATCACCACCGTGATCGGCGCCAACGGAGCCGGGAAATCGACCGTGATCAAATGCATTTGCGGATTGGTCCCGACCGACCGAGGCAAGGTCAGACTGTTCGGTCAGGATGTCACCGGGATGCCGCCCGACGAGCTGGTGCGGCGCGGCCTGTCGGTGGTGCCGGAGGGACGCCGTCTGTTCAGTGACATGACGCTGCGGGAGAACCTGGAGCTCGGCGCATACACGCGCAGCGACGCAACCGCGGTGGCGCGGGACTTGGAGCGTGTTCTCACGCTCTTTCCGGATCTGCGCGATCGCATGTCGACCATGGTCAATCGGTTTTCTGGCGGGCAGCAACAGATGGTGGCCGTGGCGCGCGCCATGATGAGTGCACCGAGGGTCATGCTTCTTGACGAGCCAACGATCGGTCTGGCGCCGGTTATCGTCGAGCGCATCGGTAACCTCATCGGGGAAATCTCAAGGAGTGGGGTGACGGTGCTGTTTGTCGAACAGAATGCCGAGATCGCGCTCGAAATCGCCGACGACGCCTATATCCTCGAGAGCGGCAAGGTGATTGCCGAAGACACCGCCGCGAACCTCGCGCAGACCGACGAAGTGAAAAAGGCGTATCTCGGCGTCTGAGAAATCCGCCCGGACCGCGACGCCGCTCTGTTCCTCACGCCGGCGCGGGCAAATGCTCACCCAGCCAGGCGTTGAAGCGATCTGCCGCCTCGAAGCCCACCCAGTGCCCGGCGCCTGGGAACACGTGGACGCGAGCACAGGGCCGCGCGGCACGTAGTGCGGCGATGCGATCCCGCAGGTGTGCCGCGATAAACTGATCGCGCTCTCCCCACACTGCGTTGACCGTGCCCGTAAACCCGACAAGCGCTGATGGCAGATACGGATGTGTACGGTCATTCAGAATGCCCAGCCGCGATTGTTGCGTGTTCTGCTCCTGAATCTCGAGCGCCAACGCGTCGACATGCGCCGGCTCGGCGATCATCAGGTTCAGAAGGTTTGCCCGATGTGCCGCTGCCCGTTCCTCTCCCTCGAGATGGCGCAGCCGCTGTCGCGGCGGGCTGGCGATCGGCGGGCCAAAACCCCCTGGGCCCACCAGCGTCAGCGAGCGCAGCTGGCGCGGTACCAGCCCTGCCACCAGCCCGGAGATGGAGCCGCCGAAAGAGAAGCCAATCAGGTGGAATGTCTCGTCCTGCAGCAGGGCCGCGATAGCCTCGCGCACC
>JAJXSZ010000197.1 GCA_021784255.1 Pseudomonadota bacterium
ATATCGCCGCGGCAGCGGCCGCGCTCGGCGGGATCGACATCCTGATCAACAACGCCTCCGGCTTCGGCACCACGGACGACGCCGCGGGCTGGGCCGCCGCGGTCGCGGTCGACATGATGGCGATCGTGCACGCGACGCATGCCGCCCTGCCCTACCTGGCCAAGGCGCAAGGGGCCGCGGTGGTTTCCGTCTCCTCGATCTCGGCGTACCGCGTGAGCGTGCGCAACCCGCCCTATGGCGCGATCAAGGCCGCCGTGAACCACTACACCGCGACCCAGGCGGCGGTGCTCGCGCGACAAGGGATCCGGGTCAATGCGGTCGCTCCCGGATCGATCGAGTTTCCCGGCGGCACCTGGGAGCAACGCCGGCTGGCCGGCGACCCGCTCTACGAGAACGTGCGCAGCCGCATCCCGTCGGGCCATCTCGGCCGGCCGGAGGACGTGGCCGACGTCGTGCTGTTCCTGGCCTCGCCGATGGCGCGCTGGGTCACCGGGCAGACCATCACCGTCGATGGCGGGCAGCTCAACGGCTGATGCCATGGTGCCGGCGCCATTCGCTGCGCGCCTTAGCTGCCTGCGCGCAGTTCCGGTGCCGCGCCGCGCGCCGTCCCCAGCGGTCGGCGGGCGGGCGGGCGGGCGTAAGCCCGCGGTCAGCCGCCGCCGATAGCGTCCGCCGCCTGCCGCAGACGGGGTCTCGTGTCGGAACAGCGTGAAACGCCGGGTCGCGATGGCCCGGAGCCGAAGGCCCATCGCCGGGCGAGACGCATGCCGGCCCGGCTTCGCGCCCTGATCGATCGCATCGCGCCGATGCCGGGTGGACCGAGCCTGCCGGTCTGGCCGTGGACCGTGCGCGCCTTCCACTGGTCGCTGGTGCTGTGCGTGGCGGTCGCGGCGGCGACCGGATTCCTCGGCGGCATGTCGGCGCTCAGCCTGCATCTCGCCGCCGGAATCGCCATCCCGGTGCTGATCCTGCTGCGCATCGGCGTCGGCCTGTTCGGTCCCGGCTACGCGCGCTTCGACAGTTTTCCGCCCTCCCCGCGTGCCGCGCTCGAGCATCTGGAGAACATCCGCGGCGGGCGCCACGAGCGCCATCTCGGCCACAATCCCGCCGGCGCGCTCATGGTCTACGCGATGCTCGCGGTGCTGCTGCTGATCGTGCTCACCGGCACCGCGGCGCTGGCCGGCATGTTCCGCCAGGGACCGTTCCGCAGTTTTATCGGTTTCGATACCGGCTGGCTGATTTACGGGCTGCACCAGCCGCTGGCCTGGCTGCTGGTGGCGATGATCGCGGCGCATCTCTGGGGTGTCTGGTTCGAGAGCCGCCGCGGCCACGAGAACCTGGTCGCGGCGATGATCCATGGCCGCAAGGCCGCCGACCCGCCGGCACCGCCGCCGCCGCGCCGGCGCGCGATGCCCTGGCTCGCGGCGGGCAGCGGGATCGGCGCGGTCGGCGTGCTCACGCTGATCGTGCTGCGCGCTTCGGCCGCACCGGCGTCGGGCCTGCCGCCGGCGAAGCTCGACCATACCTATGCGGAACAATGCGGATCCTGCCACACGCCCTACAGCCCGGTGCTCGCGCCCGCGTCGGTCTGGCGGCAACTGATGGGCGACCTGCGCCACCATTTCGGCGAGGACGCGAGCCTCGGCGACCCCGCGCTGCATCAGCGGATCCTCGGCTACCTGCTCGCCAATTCCGCCGAGCACGCGGATACCCTGGTGTCGCACATGATGATGCGGCGCGATCCCGCGGACCCGATGCGCATCACGGCGACGCGGTTCTGGCAGTTCATGCATGGCGGCATTCCCGCGCGCGTCTTCGCCCGCAAGAAGGTGGGCGGGCGCAGCAATTGCGACGCCTGCCACCGCGACGCGCAGAGCGGTCGTTTCCTCCCCGAAAACATCGAGATTCCGGAGTCCGCCGAATGAAGCTGCCGATCCGCCTCTCCGTGACGCTGCTCCTCGCCGGCTCGCTCGCCGCGGGGGCGGCCGCAGCGGCAACCCCCGACTTCGCCGCGGCGCGGGCGGCGATCCTGGCGCACTACGCGGCAGCGGCGCACAAGGCCGACCCGAATTTCAAGGCATTCTCGGCCGCCGCCGGGCGCAGCTTCTTCCTCGCGCACCCGGCCGGTGCGCGGCCGGCGACACCTTCCTGCTCCTATTGCCACACCACCGATCCGCGCAACCAGGGCCGCACGCGCGCGGGCAAAACCATCCTGCCGATGGCGATCTCGCGCACGCCCTCGCGCTTCACCAAGCTGTCCAAGGTGCGGCTCTGGTTCCGGCGCAATTGCCAGAGCGTCTATCGCCGCGCCTGCACGGCGCAGGAAAAAGGCAACTACATCACCTTCATGGCAAGCCAATGATGCATTATCGCAACATCATCCTGGCGGCGATGCTGCTCGTGCCGGGCGCGGCCCAGGCAGCAACCCCGACCCCGACAGCAACCCCGGCCCAGATCTACACGAAGCAGTGCGGCGCCTGCCACATGGCCTATCCGCCGACACTGCTGCCGGCCCGCTCCTGGCAGGCGGTCATCACCGGGCTGCAGCACCATTTCGGCGAGGACGCGACACTCGGGCGTCGCGACACCGCGACGATCGCGACCTTCCTCGCCGAGAATGCGGCCGATGGGCCGCTCGGCAACCGCGAATTCCTGCGCGGCCTGCCGCCGACGATGACGCCGCAGCGCATCACCGACATGCCGTTCTGGCGCGTGATCCATGCCCGCCTGCTGCGGCCCGGCATCGGCACCGGGCCCGGTATCCGTAAGGCGGCCGCCTGCAACCGCTGCCACAACGTCAATGGCGGCGGCGAAGGCGGTGAGGGAGGCGGCGAGAGCGGCGGCTGAGGCCGCTCACGCGCAACCGAGCATCCGGCGAACCTCGGCCGGCACCGGTGCGCCGCGCAGGCGCGCCGGGTCGCTGGGGTCGCGCACCGACCAGACGCGCTTTTCCCAGCATTCCGCGCCCAGCACCTCGTCCTGCGCCGCCTCGCCGCGCTTGAGCAGCCGGTGGTGGACGGAGAAGCTGCTGCGGCCGATCTCGGTCACGCGGCTCTCGATGACCACCTCGTCGCCGAAGCTCGCCGGCAGGAGGAATCTCGCGCGGGTGTCCACCATCGGGATCCCGGCGATGTTCCAGTGCCGCAGATAATCCGGCTTGCCGATGCCGAGTGCGGCGGCGAGCAGGCTCGCCGTCGACCAGTCGAACATCGCGAAATAGCGCGGATAGAAGACGATGCCCGCGGCGTCGCAATCGCCCCATTCGATGGTGACGCTGCGGCGGTTGACGAAACTCACGGGCGGGGTCTCAGCGAGGCGCCATGCGCAGCGCTCCGTCGAGGCGGATCGTTTCGCCGTTGAGCATCGTGTTGGCGACGATGTGCAGGGCGAGTGCGGCGTATTCGCGCGGCAGGCCGAGGCGCGATGGATAGGGCACCGCGGCGCCGAGGCTCGCCTGCACCTCAGCCGGCAGGCCCTGCATCATCGGCGTCTCGAACAGGCCCGGCGCGATGGTCACGACGCGGACCCCGACGCGGGCGAGCTCGCGCGCCGCGGGCAGGGTGAGGCCGACGATGCCCGCCTTGGAACTGGCATAGGCCGCCTGCCCGATCTGCCCGTCATAGGCGGCGATCGAGGCCGTGTTGATGATGACGCCGCGCTCGCCGTCCTCGCCCTGGGGCGTGTTGCGCTCCATCGCCGCGGCAGCGACCCGCAGCATGTTGAAACTGCCGACGAGGTTGACGCGGATGACGCGGGCAAAGGCATCGAGGCTGATCGGCCCGTCGCGGCCGAGGATGCGCCCGGCGTTACCGACCCCGGCGCAATTGACCAGCGCGCCGAGCGGCGCGAGCTGCGTCGCGTGGGCGACTGCCGCGGCGGCAAAATCCGGCTCGGCGACGTCGCCCACGATCGACGCGCCGCCGAGCTCGGCGGCCAGCGCGAAACCGTCCTGCAGATCGGCGACGACGACCTTGGCGCCAGCGGCGGCCAGCGCCCGGGCGGTGGCCGCGCCGAGGCCCGAGGCGCCTCCCGTGACGATAGCGGAATATCCGTCGAGCTTCATGTGTTCTTCTCCGGGTTTTCGATCAGCAGCGCGATGCCCTGCCCGCCGCCGATGCAGGCCGAGGCAATGCCGCGCCGCAGCCCGAGCCGGCGCAGCGACCGCGCGAGGGTGATGGCGAGCCGCAGCCCGGTCGCAGCCAGCGGATGGCCGATGGCGATGGCGCCGCCATGGATATTGAGCCGGTGCTCGTCGAGCCCGAGCTCGCGCGCGCAGGCCAGCACCTGTGCGGCGAAGGCCTCGTTGATCTCAATGAGGTCGATATCGGCGAGGCGCAGTCCGGTGCGCTGCAGCAACGACTGGATTGCCGGCACCGGCCCGATGCCCATTACCTCCGGCGGGCAGCCCACGGCAACCCCGGCAACCAGGCGGGCCAGCGGTGTGCGGCCCTCGGCGCGCAGCCAGCCCCCCGCGACGACGATGCCGGCCGCCGCGCCGTCCACCACGCCCGAGGAGTTGCCCCCGGTCTGCACGCCGCCGAAGGCCGGGCGGATCCTCGCCAGCGCCTCGACCGGCGAGGGGCGGATATGGGTGTCGCGATCCACTGTGCCTACGTTCCGATCGAGGCGGATGGCGCGATCCGCGTACCCGTCGAGGCGAAGGGTCTCGCTGACGAGCGGAAAGATCTCCCCGTCGAGGAACCCGTCCGCCTGCGCGGCGAGGCCAAGCGCGAAGCTGCGCGCGGCGAAGCCATCCGCCTCCTCGCGGCTGATCCGGTATTGTTTCGCGAGGTTCTCGGCCGTGCCGCCCATGGTGAGGTCCGGCGCCGGGTCGCGCAGCGCCTCCCACAGGAAGTCCCTGAACTCAACCTGGCCCATGCGAAAGCCGTTGCGATGCGTGAACGCCGCGACCGGATTGCGGCTCATGCTCTCGGTCCCGACGCACAGTGCCGCGTCCACGCCCTTGTGGGTGACGGCATCGGCCGCCTGCATCAGCACCTCGATCCCGGTGCCGCAGACACGCTGGACGAGATGTGCCGGCACCGCCGCGGGCACGCCGGCATAAAGGCCGATATGGCGTGGCAGCACATAGGCATCGAAACTCGCGGGCGCGAGGCTGCCGGCGATGACGGTCCCGATCGTCGCGGCCGGCATTGCCGCGCGCCGCAGCGCTTCGCGCGCGACCTTGATGCCGAGGTCGATTGGCGAGACCGGCGCCAGCGCCCCGGTGTAGTCGACGAACGCCGTACGGCCCCCGTCCAGCAGCCAGGCATCGCGCCAGGCCGCCCCGACCCCGTTACTCATTGCACTTCCATTACGATTTCCGTGCCTTCCGCATACAGGCTTTCGACCACGTCGCGCCGCGCCGCGAGTACCGCCGCCTGGTTTACCGAGCCCTTGTCCGTGACCTCGCCGGCATCGATCGACAGCGCCGGCCACAGCAGTGCGGCCCGCACCACGCGTCGGGAACTGCCGGTGGCGGCCGCCGCGAGGGCGCGCAGGCGCGCGGCAATGTCATCGCGCGCTCCCGGCGCACGCGCCGCCGCATCCGGAACGATCAGCACGCGCACATCGTCACGGTCGGCGCCGGCCACGACGACGTCGCGCGCGTATGGCGCGAGCGCGCGGACGAGGTCGGCGCGCAGCGGGCCGACGCTGACCCAGGTGCCTGTGGCCAGCTTGAAATCCTCCGAAACGCGGCCATCGAAACGAAACCCGAGCTCGGGGCGCGCCGGATCGACGAAACTGAGCGCATCGCCGAGCTGATAGAAGCC
>JAJXSZ010000198.1 GCA_021784255.1 Pseudomonadota bacterium
GCGGCGGCGCGCGCGCCGTGGCGGCGGCTGCCGCGGCTGGCGATGCTGGTGGCGGTCGCGCGAAGGCGCGCGTGAGGGCGCGCGCGAAGGCACGCGTGACGGCGGTTCCGCGTCGGCCCGCGTGAGGAACGATCCGCGACGGGCGTGCACGGGGCTTGACCTGCATCAAGGCGGGCCGCGGTCTGGTGGACGAAACTGCTGGTGTCGTCGGTACTTTTTCTCAAAGGAGGAAGAAGATGGCGAATGCGCCGGTCAATGTGAAGAAATCCGCGCAGCCGGTGGCGCGTGCCCCCGCCGATCCGTGGCGGAGCCTGCGCACGGAGATGGATCGCCTGCTCGAGCGCTTTGCCGGGCCGTTCGGCATGCCCGCGTCGGGCTGGGCCGAGGACGTGGTGCCGAGCCCCGCCGCCGAGGTGGTCGAGGACAAGGCCGGGTTCCATGTCGCGCTGGAACTGCCGGGGATGGCGGAGAAGGACGTCGAGATCACGATCGAGGGCGACATGCTCTCGGTGCACGGCGAGAAGAAGCGCGAGAGCGAGCACAAGGAAGGCAACGAGGTCTATTCGGAGCGCAGCTGGGGCATGTTCCAGCGCAGCTTCCTGCTGCCCGAGACGGTGGATCGCGACAAGGTCGCGGCGAGCTTCGCCAAGGGCGTGCTGAGCATCACGCTGCCCAAGAGCGCGAAGGCGCGCGAGACCACGCGCAGGATCGAGGTCAAACCCGCCTGAGGCATGCGGCCGGGACCTTCTCCTCTGCACCGGCCGTCTGGCCCCGCGCCGCTTTCCCCCCCAGCGGCGCGGGGCTTCGCTTTGGGGGTGCGGGCGCCGCTCAGGCGCGCTTGCGGGTCTTTGCCGCGGGCGGCATGGCGAGCAGGGGCGCGAGGTAGCGGCCGGTGTGGCTCGCCGGCGTCGCCGCGACCTGCTCGGGGGTGCCGCTGGCGACGATGCGCCCGCCGCCGTCGCCGCCCTCCGGACCGAGGTCGAGGATCCAGTCTGCGGTCTTGATGACCTCGAGGTTGTGCTCGATCACGACGACGGTGTTGCCGGCATCGACCAGGGCGTCGAGGACTTCGAGCAGCTTGCGCACGTCCTCGAAATGCAGCCCCGTCGTCGGTTCGTCGAGAATGTAGAGGGTGCGGCCGGTGGCGCGGCGGGCGAGCTCCTTGGCGAGCTTCACGCGCTGCGCCTCGCCGCCGGAGAGCGTGGTCGCGGGCTGGCCGAGGGCGACGTAGCCGAGGCCGACCTGCTGGAGGATGCGCAGCCGGTCGCGGATGCGCGGCTGGGCGGCGAAGTAGGGGACCGCCTCGTCCACCGTCATTTCCAGCACGTCGGCGATGGACTTGTCGCGGAAGCGGACCTCCAGCGTTTCGCGGTTGTAACGTTTGCCCTTGCAGGTGTCGCAGGTGACGAACACGTCGGGCAGGAAGTGCATCTCGATCTTGATCAGCCCGTCGCCCTGGCAGGCCTCGCAGCGCCCGCCCTTGACGTTGAACGAGAAGCGCCCCGCCTTGTAGCCGCGCGCGCGGCTCTCCGGCAGTTCCGCGAACCAGTCGCGGATCGGGGCGAAGAGGTCGGTGTAGGTCGCGGGGTTGCTGCGCGGGGTGCGCCCGATCGGCGACTGGTCGATGTCGATGATCTTGTCGAGATGCTCGAGGCCCTCGATGCGGGTGTGCGGTGCGGGGACCTCGCCCGAGCCCATCAGCCGGCGGCTGGCGGCGCGGTAGAGCGTATCGACGATCAGCGTCGATTTGCCGCCGCCGGAGACGCCGGTGATGCAGGTCAGCACGCCGAGCGGGATGGCCGCCGTCACGTCCTTGAGGTTGTTGCCGCGGGCCCCGACGATGCGGACCATGCGCGGCGGCTGCACCGGTCGGCGCATCGCCCGCACCTCGATGCGGCGCCGGCCGGCGAGGTAGTCGCCGGTGAGCGATTTCGGGTTGGCGGCAATTTCCGCCGGCGTGCCCTGCGCGACGACGCGCCCGCCCGCGACACCGGCTGCCGGCCCCATGTCGATCACGTGATCGGCGGCACGGATCGCGTCCTCGTCGTGCTCCACCACGAGGACGGTGTTGCCGAGCGCCTTGAGGCGGCGCAGCGTGCCGAGCAGGCGCTCGTTGTCGCGCTGGTGCAGGCCGATCGAGGGCTCGTCGAGCACGTAGAGCACGCCGGTGAGGCCGGAGCCGATCTGGCTGGCCAGGCGGATGCGCTGGCTTTCGCCGCCCGAGAGCGTGGCGCTGCCGCGCGAGAGGGTGAGGTAGTCGAGCCCGACATCGACGAGGAAGACCAGGCGTTCGTTGATCTCGCGCAGGATGCGCCGGGCGATTTCGGCGCGCTGCGGCGTGAGCGTCGCGAGCACGCCGGCGAACCAGTCGCGCGCGGCGAGGATCGAGAGCTCGGAGGCCTCGGCGATCGTCCTGCCCGCGACCCGGACAGCCAGCGCCTCCGGCTTGAGGCGGGCGCCGTGGCAGACCGCGCAGGGTTTTTCGGCCTGGTAGCGGGCGAGTTCCTCGCGCACCCAGACGCTGTCCGATTCCGCGAAGCGGCGGGCGAGGTTGGCGACGACGCCCTCGAACGGCTTCCTGACCGTGTATTCGCGAACCCCGTCCTTGTAGGTGAAGGCGATCGGGGTCTCGCCGGTGCCGTGCAGAATGGCGTTGCGCAGCGCCGCCGGCAGGTCCGCCCACGGCGTGCGGGTGCTGGCCTTGTCGTGGCGGGCGAGCGAGGCGAGGGTCTGGTCGTAGTAGGGGGACTGAGCGCCGGTCCAGGGCGCGACGGCGCCCTCGGCCAGCGACTTGCGTTCGTCGGGGACGATCAGCGCCGGGTCGAAGAAGGTCTCGACGCCGAGACCGTCGCAGGCGGGGCAGGCGCCCTGGGGCGAGTTGAAGGAGAACAGCCGCGGTTCGATCTCCTCGATGGTGAAGCCGCTGACCGGGCAGGCGAACCGCGAGGAGAAGACCGTGCGCTCGGCGTTATCCGCGTTCTCGGCGTAGACGACGCCGTCGGCGAGGGCGAGCGCGGTCTCGAAACTGTCGGCCAGGCGCTGGGCGATGCCGGGGCGGACGACGATGCGGTCCACCACCGCCTCGATCTCGTGCTTGAGCTTGCGGTTCAGCGCCGGGACGTCGGCGATCTCGAACAGCTTGCCGTCGACCTTCACGCGGGTGAAGCCGCGGCGCTGCAGTTCCGCGAGTTCCTTGCGGTATTCGCCCTTGCGGTCGCGCACCACGGGGGCGAGCAGGAGGAGGCGCGTGCCCTCCGTCATCGCCAGCACGCGGTCGACCATCTGGCTGACGGTCTGCGCCTCGATCGGCAGGCCGGTGGCGGGCGAGTAGGGCACGCCGGCGCGCGCCCAGAGCAGGCGCATGTAATCGTGGATCTCGGTGACGGTGCCGACGGTGCTGCGCGGGTTCTTCGAGGTGGTCTTCTGCTCGATGGAGATCGCCGGGGACAGGCCCTCGATCGAGTCGACGTCCGGCTTGCCCATGAGTTCGAGGAACTGACGGGCATAGGCGGAGAGGGATTCGACGTAGCGGCGCTGGCCTTCGGCATAGATGGTGTCGAAGGCAAGGGAGGATTTGCCCGAACCGGACAGGCCCGTGATGACGACCAGCGAGTCGCGCGGCAGCGCAACGTCGATGTTCTTGAGGTTGTGCGCGCGCGCGCCGCGCACGGTGATCTGGCCGTGCATGAATGTTCCCGGGATGTTCTTGTTATATGGCGGGATTTGGCGGGGTTGGGAAGGGGCGGGGTTCCTGGACGCGCTGCGGATACCCCCCCCCCGGGCCGGGCGGTGGCACGAGCCGGGGCGAAGACGGTGAGGAGCAGGCGCCTGGAGCGGGTAGGCTCGAGCGCCAGCCATGGCAGGGGCGGCCGCACGACGTAGAACCGCTGCTCGACGCCGAGCGGCCACGTGGGCAGGAACGGCTGCATGCCGGCGACGCGGCCGAAACAGCCGGTGTGCGCGATGCCATGGAAATACCTCGGACCGGAAGCGGCGTAAGCGGAACGCGCGCAAGCGAGGCATGGTCCCCGGGGCATCGGGAACTGCCATCCTGCGACCGGCGCCAGGCCGGCAGCGCGGAGACGATGCGGCGGAGACGGCGGCCGTGGAGACCGCCGATCGAGAAGGCGCCGGACCCGATCGCCTCCCGCAGATGCCGGGTGATCAGGGAAGCCGGGACGACGACGATGTCGACGCCGCTGACGCCGCCGGTCAGGGGACCGAGGGCGTCATGAAACGCCATGACCGGGAGGACCGCGGCGGCGCGCGCGCCGGGCGGACATGGGCGCCGGGCGATCAGATGCCCGGCGAATTTGACCGGGCAGGGGCGAAACTGGATAAGAATCGGCGGGCAACCGTCGCCGGTGCCAAGCGTCGCCGGGTGTGGGGCGCCGAGGGAGGCCGTTTTGAGCGACATTGCCGAGGGCGCGCCTGCGACGCATGCCGAGCAGGCGAAAACCGCGCTCGCGACAGGCGCGATCGACACGCGCGATCTTCTCGACGCCTGGCGCGCGATGCTCGCGCTCGTGGACAAGCTGAACCTGCCGGCCTGCCGCGAGGTCGAATACCAGGTCCGCCAGCACGGCCTGTTCAATTTCTCCAATTGCGGCCGCGAGGCCTATGTCACGCTGAACGACGACCGCTTCATTTCCGTCGAGCTCGCCCGGAACGGCGAATACGATTTCGCCAAGTTCCAGATGGCGCTTGGGTTCCTCGGCCCGCTCGACACGGTGGTCGATGTCGGCGCCAATATCGGCACGATCTGCATCCCCGCCGTCGCGCGCGGCCTGGCGCGCCGCGCCATCGCCATCGAACCGGATCCGCTCAACTTCCGCGTGCTGATGGCCAATCTGCATCTCAACGACGTGGCGGAGCGGATCGTCGCCCATCGTTGCGCGGCCGGCCCGCGGGATGGCGAGACGCTGCTGCTCGAACGGGCGCTGCACAATAGCGGCGACCATCGGATCAGGCTGCGCGACCAGCCGGGCGCGCTCGGCGAGGAGCGGCGCGTGGTCGTCGAGACGCCCTCGCGCCGGCTCGACGACCTGCTGGCACCGCACGATCCCGATCCGGCGAAGACCCTGGTCTGGATGGACGTGCAGGGCTTCGAGGCGAACGTGATGGCGGGCGCGCCGCGCCTGCTCGCGTCGCGGACGCCGTTCGTCGTCGAGTTCTGCCCCTACTGTCTCGACCGCAACGGCGCGACCGGCGCGCTGATCGAGCACGCGACGCGCCATTTCTCGCGGCTCGTCGTGCTGGCTGCGGGCGGGCCGCAGGAACTGCCGGCGACGCCCGAGACGTTCGCGCGGCTCCTCGCCGCCCTCGACCCCGCGAACCCCTTCAGCGCCTGCGACCTGCTGCTGTTCTGACCGGCGGCCGCCTGGCCGCGCGCGGACCCCGGTCGCGCCGCCGCACGGGAGTCGTCGCCGGCGCTTTGAGCTGGCTGGCGCTTTGAGCTAAGACAGCCGGCCGGGCCCAGCCCGGATCGGCACATGGAG
This sequence comes from Pseudomonadota bacterium, assembly GCA_021784255.1. Classification (GTDB taxonomy): domain Bacteria; phylum Pseudomonadota; class Alphaproteobacteria; order Acetobacterales; family Acetobacteraceae; genus JAJXXT01. Next base: position 5,499 of record JAJXSZ010000198.1, read on the forward strand.
TCTGGTTTATGGCGGGTAGCGTCAACAAGGTGATCCTGATCGGCAATGTCGGGCGCGACCCCGAGGTGCGGACGATGCAGAACGGCGGCAAGGTCGTCAGCTTCTCGCTCGCGACCTCCGAGAGCTGGTCCGACCGCGCCTCCGGCGAGCGCAAGGAAAAGACGCAGTGGCACCGCATCGCCATCTTCAACGAGCGGCTCGGCGAGGTGGCCGAGAAATACGTGCGCAAGGGCTCCAAGATCTACCTCGAGGGCGCCTACGAGA
>JAJXSZ010000199.1 GCA_021784255.1 Pseudomonadota bacterium
GACGCTCAACCGCTTCTTCGCGCTGCACTACCTGCTGCCTTTCGTGCTGTTCGCCGTGCTGGCGCTGCATGTGGCGGCGCTGCACGTGACCGGCTCGAACAACCCGCTGGGCATCGAGGTTAAGGGACCGCAGGATACCGTACCCTTCCACCCGTATTACACGGTGAAGGACAGCGTCGGGCTCTGCGTGTTCTTCCTGATCTACGCCGCCGTGGTGTTCTTCGCGCCGCGGTTCTTCATGGCGCCGGACAACTTCATCCCCGCCAACCCGCTGCAGACGCCGCCCGAGATCGTGCCGGAATGGTACTTCCTGCCGTTCTACGCGATCCTGCGCTCGGTGCCGAACAAGCTGGGCGGTGTGGTGCTGATGTTCTCTTCGATCCTGGTGCTGTTCGTGCTGCCCTGGCTCGACACCTCCAAGGTAAGGAGCGCGCGCTTCCGCCCGATGTACCGGCCGTTCATCTTCCTGCTGCTGGTCGCGCTGGTCGTGCTGGGCGAGGTCGGCGCACACAAGCCGGAAGGCATCTGGGTGCTACTCGGACGCCTGGCGACCACCTACTACTTCTTTCATTTCCTCGTGATCCTGCCGGTCCTGGGCAAGATCGAGAAACCGCTGCCGCTGCCGGAGAGCATCGGCAAGCCGGTGCTGGGCGGCGGCCCGGTGCCCGGCGGGGCCGCGGCCAAGCCGATGGAGCATGCGTGATGCGCCCGTTCATCCTCGCCCCCCTCGTCGCCGCGGGCCTCGCGGCCCTGACCCTGGCGTTTCCCGGTAGCGCCCGGGCCCAGGAAACCCCGGTGCCGCACCTCAACTGGAGCTTCGAGGGGCCGTTCGGCACCTATGACCGCGCCGCCGCGCAGCGGGGTCTGCAGGTCTACAAGGAAGTCTGCTCGGCCTGCCATTCGATGCAGTACGTGCATTTCCGCGACCTCGCCGGAATCGGCCTCTCCCCGGCGCAGATCAAGGCGATCGCCGCCTCCGTCGACGTGCCGACGATCAAGGCGGACGGCTCGCCGGGCACGCGCCCGGGCCTGCCCTCCGACGCCTTCCCGAGCCCGTTCCCCAACGACGTCGCGGCCGCGGCCGCCAACGATGGTACGATTCCACCCGACCAGTCGCAGCTGGTGGACGCGCGCGCCGGCGGGCCCGACTACATCTACGCCATCCTCACCGGCTACGTGAAACCGCCCAAGGGCATGCACATCGCCTCCGGGCTCTACTACAACGAGTATTTCCCCGGCCACCTGATCCACATGCCGCAGCCGCTGCAGGCGGACCAGGTCACCTACGCGGACGGCACGAAAGCCACCATCGATCAGGAGGCGAAGGACGTCACGACGTTCCTCGCGTTCGCCTCCAATCCGGAGCTGGAGGCTCGCAAGCGCATGGGCGCGCACATCGTGCTCTTCCTCGCCCTGCTCGCGGGGGTCACCTATGTGGTGAAGCGCAAGGTCTGGGCGGACGTCGAACACTAGGCGCGACGACGATGCCCTCGCCGGCGGGGTCCCGCGTGCACCCCGTGATCGGCATCATCGGCGGCTCCGGGCTTTACGATATCCCGGGGCTCGCCGAGCGGCGCTGGCATAAGGTCGCCACCCCCTGGGGCGATCCCTCGGACGAGATTCTCGAGGGGCGGCTGGGGGCGGTGCGCTGCCTGTTCCTGCCGCGGCATGGGCGGGGGCATGCGCTCTCGCCCTCCGACCTCAACTACCGCGCCAATATCGACGCGCTGAAGCGCCTCGGCGCGACGGAGGTGGTCTCACTTTCGGCGGTCGGCAGCCTGCGCGAGGCGATGCCACCGGGGCATTTCGTCATTGTCGACCAGTTCGTCGACCGCAGCTTCGCGCGCGCCAAGAGCTTCTTCGGCCGCGGCTGCGTCGCGCATGTCTCGATGGCGCATCCGGTCTGCGCGCGTCTCGGCGATACGCTGGAAACGGCGGCGAAGGCGATCGGCCTGCCAGTGACGCGCGGCGGCACCTACCTGGTGATGGAGGGACCGCAGTTCAGCACCAGGGCGGAGAGCGAACTCTATCGCAGCTGGGGCTGCTCGGTGATCGGCATGACCAACATGCCGGAGGCCAAGCTCGCCCGCGAGGCCGAGCTTTGCTACGCGACCGTGGCGATGGTCACGGACTACGATTGCTGGCATCCCGACCACGACCACGTAACCGTCGAGATGGTCATCCGCGTGCTGGGCGAGAACGCCGACAACGCCCGCAGGCTGGTGGCGGAGGCGGTGCCGGCGCTGGGCCATGCGCGGGCCGCCTGCCCCTGCGGTTGCGACCGTGCGCTCGACCATGCGCTGATCACCGCCGAGAAAGTACGCGACGCCGGGCTGATGCAGAAACTCGACGCCGTCGCCCGGCGGGTCCTGTCCTAGAGCCATATCCGGCCAGACGGAACCATCGGGCCGGGTTTCCTGCTCCAGGAAACTCAGGAGCTTGAGCAACTTATCTCCGGTCTGCCTGAACCCGACAGGCCGACAGACCGGCGGTTGCTCCAGACCCGTTTCAGCCACGCCGCGCGTCGGGGCGGGCCGGGGTACGCCGATTCCCGCCCGGTAATCCGCGCTCCGACTCGTAACATTTGCGGCGCGGCGCCGCCGGCGCGATCATAGGCAGATGGACTCGCACAGCGACGCTTTTCTCGGCTCCATCGCCGCCGACATTGCCCCGATCTCGCGCCAGGTCTGGGACGCGAAATACCGCCACCGCGACGCCGATGGCGTGCCCGTCGATCGCACCGTCGAGGACAGCTGGCGACGCGTCGCGCGCGCGCTGGCCGAAGCGGAAAAGGAGCCGGCGGTCTGGGAGCCCCGGTTCTACGAGGCGCTGCGCGACTTCCGCTTCCTGCCGGCGGGCCGGATCCTCGCCGGATCAGGCACCGCACGGCGGGTGACGCTGTTCAACTGCTTCGTCATGGGCACGATCGAGGACGACCTCGGCGCCATCTTCACGCATCTGCGCGAGGCAGCCCTGACGATGCAGCAGGGCGGCGGGATCGGCTATGATTTCTCGACCCTGCGGCCGCGCGGCGCGCCGGTGCGCGGCGTGGGCGCCGATGCCTCGGGCCCGCTCTCGTTCATGGACGTGTGGGACGCGATGTGCCGCACCATCATGTCCGCCGGCGCGCGGCGCGGCGCGATGATGGCGACCATGCGCTGCGACCATCCCGACATCGAGGACTTCATCGCCGCCAAGCGCGAGGCCGGGCGGCTGCGCAACTTCAACCTCTCGGTGCTGGTGACCGACGCGTTCATGCGCGCGGTGGACGCCGATGCGGACTGGCCGCTGGTGTTCGGCGGGCGGACCTTCCGCACTCTCCGCGCCAAGGCCCTGTTCGACGCCATCACGCGCGCGACCTACGACTACGCGGAACCGGGCGTGATCTTCATCGACCGCATCAACGCCCGCAACAATCTTTACTATTGCGAAACAATCAGCGCCACCAACCCTTGCGGCGAGCAGCCGCTGCCGCCCTACGGCGCCTGCCTGCTCGGCTCGATCAATCTCGCTCGCCTGGTGTGCGACGCATTCACGCCCGAGGCGAGGATCGACGAGACCGAGCTCGCGCAGCTGGTCGGCATGGCCGTGCGCATGATGGACAACACCATCGAGATCTCGGGCTTCCCGCTCGAGGCGCAGGCACGCGAGGCGGAGGCGAAGCGGCGGATCGGGCTCGGCATCACCGGGCTGGCGGATGCGCTGATGATGTGCGGGCTGCGCTATGGCACGGCCGAGGCGGCGCGGGTCGCCGGCGATTGGGCGCGCCAGATCGAGCGCGCCGCCTATCTCGCCTCGGTCGGGCTGGCGCAGGAAAAGGGCGCGTTCGCGCTGTTCGACCGCGACGCCTACCTGGCCGGCGAGACCATCCGCGGGCTCGACGAGGATGTGCGCGAGGGGATCCGCGAGCACGGCATCCGCAACGCGCTGCTGACCTCGGTCGCGCCGACCGGGACGATCTCGCTGGTCGCCGACAACGTCTCGAGCGGCATCGAGCCGGTGTTCGCGCTCGCCTACACGCGCAAGGTGCTGCAGCCGGATGGCTCGCGGGTGGAGGAGGAGGTTTCGGACTATGCGCTGCGGCTATACCGCGCGCGGTTCGGGCAGGAGGCGACGCTGCCCGACTGCTTCGTCACCGCCCAGGACCTGACGCCGGCGGAGCACGTGCGCATGCAGGCCGCCGTGCAGCGGCATGTCGACAGCGCGATCTCCAAGACCGTGAATGTGCCGCGCGACATCGGCTTCGCGGCGTTTCAGGAAGTCTATCTCGACGCCTATCGCAGCGGCTGCAAGGGCTGCACCACCTACCGGCCCAACGACATCACCGGCTCCGTGCTCGAGGTGAAGGAGGCGTCGGCCCCTGCTCCCGCCGCGGTGCCGGCAACGCCGGTGGCGCTGCCGGCAGCGAGCGTGGCGAGCCTCGCCGCGAGCGGGCCGGAACTGATGCTGCGCGCCGAGAAGCTCAACGGCGCGACCTACAAGCTCCGCTGGCCCGATTCCGTGCACGCGATGTACGTCACCATCAACGACATCGAGCAGGACGGGTTGCGCCGGCCGTTCGAGATCTTCATCAACTCGAAGAACCTCGAGCATTACGCCTGGGTGGTCGCGCTGACGCGGATGATCAGCGCCGTGTTCCGCCGCGGCGGCGATGTCGGCTTCGTCGCGGAGGAGCTGAAGCAGGTGTTCGATCCGCGCGGCGGACAATGGAGCGGCGGGCGCTACGTCCCCTCGCTGGTCGCGGCGATCGGCGATGTGATCGAGCGGCACATGCGCGAGATCGGCTTCCTGCGCGACGAGGAGACGCTGCACGTCGAGACGGCATCGCCGGCGGTGGCGACGTTCCTCGGCCCGCTCTGCCCGAAATGCAGCCAGCCTGGCCTGGTCCGCGAATCCGGCTGCCTCACCTGCCAGCACTGCGGCTGGTCGAAGTGCAGCTAGAGCAACTTCCGGTCCGCCTGAGCCGTCCGGCTCGGGCGGACCGGAGCTGAGTTGCTCTGGATGCCAAGTTTGCTGGACCAGGACATCCGGCCAGACAATTCGATCTGGTCCGGTATGGCGCCGGCGATCGACCGCGGGGAAAGGTGGTAGCGGCGGGCGGATTTGAACCACCGACCAAGGGATTATGATTCCCCTGCTCTACCGCTGAGCTACGCCGCCACAGGGTCGGGCGCGGACTTAGCGGCGCCGCGCGGTGAGGTCAATCCGCGGCGATGAAGCCGCCGCCCAGCACGCGCGTGCCCTCGTAGAGCACGCAGGCCTGGCCCGGGGCGGCGCGGGCCGGGGCGTCGAGCAGCACCGCGAAAGCCCCGCCCTCAGGCAAGAGTTCCGCCGCGCGCGGCGCCTCGCCGGAGCGCAGCTTCGCCGTCACCCGCCGCGGTGACGGGCACGCAAGCCAGTTCGGCTCGGCGAGGCGCACCAGGCGCGCGCCGCCCTCGCGCGGGCCGACGACGACACGGTTGGCGCCGGGCTCGATGCGCGTCACCACGCGCTGCGCGGATCCGTCGGCCGGCAGGCCGAGGCGCTTCGCCTGGCCGATCGTGTAGCGGGCAATACCCCGATGCGTGCCAAGCACAGTCCCGGCCTCGTCGACGATCGCGCCGGGGGCCAGCGCCTCGGGGCGCAGCGTGCCCACGATGTCGGCATGGTCGCCCGCCGGGACGAAGCAGATGTCCTGGCTGTCCGGCTTGGCAGCGACCGGCAGGCCGAGGCGGGCGGCATGGGCACGCACGGCGTTCTTGTCCGCCATCGTGCCGAGCG
>JAJXSZ010000200.1 GCA_021784255.1 Pseudomonadota bacterium
GAATCATGGGACGACGGCATCGACCTTGCGCTCGTCGTCGTCGGCTCCGGCAGGCCCGGCTCGGACAAGAGCCCGTGCCAGGGGGGCCGGGGTGAGCGAGGTCGCCTGCTGCCGAAAGCGGATTATCGGCTTTCCCGGTGAATACGCGCGGTCGCCACCCTGGCGTCGCCGAACCCCCGGCCATGTGCCGAAGACCGACGAGGCGCTTGTCGCCGGCGCGCGTCTACGCCAAGGCCCGGCGTCGCCCAGACCGCCTCGACCGCGACCCGCGGCGACACCGACACCGAGGTCTGATGCCTAGAGCCATATCCGACCGGATCGAATCGTCTGGCCGGATTTCTCGCTCTGTAGAACGCAGACTCCAGAGCAACCTGCGATCTGCCGGAGCTGGACCGGCTCCAACGGATCGGAGGTTGCTCTACGCCGGTAAGGCGATGCGCGCACGCAGGCCACCCAAGGGACTCGTCTCCAGCACCAGTTCGCCGCCATGCGCGTGTACGATGTCGCGGGCGATCGCGAGCCCGAGGCCGGTGCCGCCGGTGCCACTTTCGAACGGACGGAACACGCGCTCGCGCCGGTCGGCGGCGATGCCCGGCCCATCATCGTCCACCGCGACCTCCACTGTCGTTGCATCACGCTTGAGAATCGCCAGCGTGACATGGCGCGCCTGGCGGGTGGCATTATCCACCAGGTTGCGGATCGCACGCGTCATCGCGTCCGGTCGCAGCGGCACGATCGCCGGCCCCTTGCTGCGATAGGTGATCGCCGGAAAGCCGCGGCGGGTGCGCTCGGCGATATCGGCGAGCAGCGCGTCGAGGTCGACCGGGCGTGCCGTTTCGGATCCCTCGCCTCGCGCGAAGGCGAGATAGCCCGCGATCATCCGCTCCATCTCGGCGATGTCCGCTTCCATTTCGGTGACGTCCGCCCTCGCCGCATCGTTCACCGGCAGCACCGCGAGCCCGAGGCGCAGGCGCGTGAGTGGGGTACGCAGATCATGCGAAACGCCGGCCAGCATTTCCGTGCGCTGGGCGATAAAGCGGGTGATGCGCGCCTGCATGCGATTGAACGCCACGGCGGCAGCGCGCACCTCGGCCGCGCCCTCCGGCCGGATCGGAGCCGCGTCGCGGCCTTTGCCGAATGCCTCGGCGGCGACAGCGAGGCGTCGGATCGCGCGGACTTGGATGCGCATGAACAGGGCGGCGATGGTGAAGAGAAGCGCGCTGGAACCGACCAGCCAGACGACGAAGATGAAGATCGTGCCGGTATAGAGACGTTTGCGCGGTGCGGCGAAACGCAGCACGCCATTCGCCACGCGCACGCTGATCAGCACCGATTGGGGATCGGATCGCCAGTCCAGCGAGTAGGGATCGTGCAGCTGGCTCGCGAGGGCGTCGTTGAGCGCCGCGGCGACCGGGCCAACGAAGGACGGAGCACGCGGCGGCGGCAGGGTGCTGGCGGCGCTGGCTGTGATGCGCAATTCGAATTGCTGCCAGGCGAGGTCGCGAAGATGCGCTCGCGCCATGGACGAGGGCGCGCGCTCCCACAGATCGGTGAACAGCGTCACCTCACCGGCGATCGACGTGGCAAAGCGGCGCGAGATCAGGACCAGGTGGCTGCCATAGTAGATCTGCAACGCGATCGCGAGCACCAGCACGAGCGGAGCGAGGATGATCAGCAGCGACCGGCCGAGCAGGGAGCGCGGCAGGACGCGCTTGACGACGCGGCTTTGCGGCGGCAGCAGGGCGACGCGCATGCGCAAGACATAGCGCGCCGGCAGCGGCGTTGCCATCTCGCGCCGCCCGGGCCGCGCGGTCAGATCGAGGACAGGATCGAAGGCGCGAGTGCGGCAGCCTTGGCCGCCGGGTGGCTCGGGTTGCGGAAGCGCAGCTCGCCCTCCGGCACGGCACCCGTCGCCGCGAAGAGTTCGAGGCGCGAGCAGCAGGAAACGGCAACCACCGCGCGGGCTTCCCGGCGGGTCAGGAACTGCCGCGCCTCGACCTCGAGTTCGAGCCGCTCGTGCAGCCCGCGCCATTCCCGCGCGTCCGTGTCCTCGACCAGGACCGCAAGGATCCCCGGCCGCGTGCCGGACAGCCGCGCCGGCGCCAGGGCGGCGAGGCGGCGATGGATCGCTGCGGAGATCTCGTCCTCCCGCCCGGCGCGCGCGGCCATGACCAGCACGCTGCCGCCGGCGTTGGTCAGCGCCAGATGCGCCTGCTCGCCGAATGCCTCGCGCACGGTGCGCAGGAGCCCGGCCTCGCCGGCCTGGCTCGCCGCCAGCATCAGCGGGTCGAGCCGCAGCACCGCGGCTTCGTCGTGGTCGCTGCGCCGTTGCGAGGCGAGCATGTCGCGGATGCGTGCGTGCAGCGCCGGCAGCGAAGCGTCGGCGACGCGCAGGCCCTGCGGCAGCGTGAGTTTGAGCAGATAGCGGCCGGGATGCGCGGCGAGCCAGGTCTGCAGATCGGGGTCCACCTGGTCCACGAGCCGTACCCAGGCGCCGCGATGCACCTCCCGCCCGTCTTCGGCGGAGACGACATCGCAGACGATTTCCGCCTCGATCCCGGCGCGTGTGATCAGCAGATCGTGGCGCTCGCCCGCCAGCCCGGTGAAGCGCACCTCGAAGCCGCGGGCGCGCTGGAGGGCGGCGGTGCGCAGCAGATGGAACAGCGGCACCAGGGTGGAGTCGCCATCCAGGCTGTCACGCACCATCCCGCGCAGTCGGTTCCGGGCGTCCAGCGGCAAGCCCCGTGCCAGCACCACCGCATCCTGTGCCAGCGCCGCGATGGCTCGCTCATGCGGGCCCGCTTCGGCTCCGCCGGCAAGACGGTCGAGGATGAACTCGATCGCGTGGTGGGCGATGAGACGGCGTCCCGCCCGGCCGGAAGCGGCGCGGGTGCGCAGCGCTTTCAGCCGCGCACGCCACAGGCGCGGGCCGGCGAGGTCCAGGAACGCTGCCGATTGCTGGGACATCAGGCGTGGGTTTTTGCCATCACCGGCCCGGGCGGTCCAGCGTCCCGTGCCAGGGCGGCGTTCGGCGCCGCGGTGCGCAAATCCGTCGCGGTCCGTCGGCGTGGCCGCGCTCGGCTGCGCGGCGCGGGCCGCCGCGGGCGGTCGCGTTGATGTCTGGGCGGCGGGGAGGGGGAATGTGCCCAAGAAGGCAGGCCAGCTGCGCGGGTCGGGATGCGGTGCTTCGCGCGGTGCTGCGTGTTAGCGTCGCCGGATGGACCATGATCCCGCTCGCGAAGATCCCGCGCTCGAAGCGGAATACGACAACCGCGCCAAGGTTCCAGGCTTCCCCGCCATCCTGGCCCGCTGGCAGGCGGAGGCCGCCGCATTTCGCGCCACCTGGACCGAGGCCGAGACCGGCATCGCCTATGGCCCCTCCGAGCGCACGAAGCTCGACCTGTTCTGGCCGAATGAGCGGCGCGATGCGCGCATCGCGATGTTCATCCACGGCGGCTACTGGCAGGGCATGGACCGAGCCTTCTCCAGCCACCTGGCGCGCGGTCTGCTCGCGCACGGGGTGGCGGTCGCCATGCCCTCCTATGACCTGTGCCCGAACGTCACGCTGGCGGTCATCGTCGAGCAAATGCGCACGTGCGCCGGGTTTCTCGCGCGCCGCCATGGCGCGCCCATCCTCGCCGCGGGACATTCCGCGGGCGGGCATCTCGCGGCGATGATCATGGCCGCAGGCTGGCCGGAACGCGGCTTCCCCGCGCATCCCGCGCCGCAGGCATTGGCGCTTTCCGGCCTGTTCGACCTGGTGCCGCTGGTGCGCACCAGCGTCAACCGCGCGCTGCGTATGGATCCCGAGACCGCCCGCGCGCTCTCACCGGCGCTGCTGGCGGCACCGGGCGGGCACATCCATGCCATGGTCGGCGGACTGGAGGGCAGGGAATACGAACGCCAATCGTGCGCCATCGCCAGCGCCTGGGGCGGCACGTCGGCGGTGCTGCCAGACCACGATCATTTCACGATCGTTGCGGAACTGGCGGATCCGGACAGCGCCGTCGTGCGCACGGCGCTCGAGCTGATGCCCCGGCGGGCGGGCTGAAACGAGCCCCCGGTCGCGCGCAGCCCGGCATCGGGCCCGCGGCGGAAAGCCGGCGCCTAATACGTCGCGCGTCCGCCGGAACAGTCGAACACGGCGCCCGTGGAGAAGCTCGCCTCCTCGCTCGCGAGCCAGCACACCAGGCTGGCGACTTCCTGCGTGGTGCCGAAGCGGCCCAGCGGGATCTTGCCGAGCATGAAGGCAATCTGGTCCTTGCTCATCTGCGAGAACAGCGGTGTCTCCACCGCGGCGGGGGCGACCGCGTTCACGCGGATTCCGGTATTGGCCAGCTCCTTGCCGAGCGACTTGGTCAAGGCGATCACCGCCGCCTTGGAGGCGGAATAGGCACAGGCGTTCGGGTTGCCTTCCTTGCCGGCAATGGAGGCGATGTTGACGATCCGGCCCCAGCCGCCTTTCAGCATCGCCGGCACCACGGCGCGGTTGGTGAGGAACACGCCGTCCGCGTTCACCGCCATGACCTGTCGCCAGGCGGCGACGGGGTATTCCCAGGTCGGCCCGTTCGGCCCGGTGATGCCGGCCGAGGCGACCAGGATGTCGATGCCGCCGAGCGCCGCTTCGGTTGCCGCGGTGGCGCGCGCCACGGCCGCCTCGTCCGTCACGTCCACCGCCTCGCGGTGCCCCATGTGGCTGCGTGCCAAGGCGCCGACATCGCGGTCCCAGAGTGCGACCGCCGCGCCGTCCGCTGCCAGGCGCGCGGCTATCACCGCGCCGATGCCCGACGCGCCTCCCGTGATCACCGCGCGTCGCCCCGCAAACCGCCCCGCCATCGCCATTCCCCTCGCTTGCCGGGGGATCATGCCAGCAGGCCAGGTCGTTTCCTATGCCCCCGGCGGGTTGCCCAAGCCGGCCTACTCCGCCGCGGCGACGGCCTTCGAGCGAATCCGCCGGCACGGTCGGGGCCGCTGCTGCCTGCCCGTTGCACGCCGGGATCGCAGATTCGATCCCGCGGGGGTTGCCAGCGCCGCGTGACCGGCGATGCTGGCGCCACCACCTCCGGGGTCCGCCATGCCGCTGCCGCACGATTTCGCCCGCCTCACCTCGATCAGCACGCCGGTGTGGTCGCGCGACGGCGGCACGCTGTATCATCTGCGTGGCGGCGGCCTGCCTCAGGTCTGGGCGATGGACGCCGATGGCGGGAACGCACGCCGGCTCAGCGACCACGCGGAAAAGGTCGCCTTTCTCCGTCGCGCGCCGCAGGATGAGCGCCTGATCTGGGGCATCGATGCCGGCGGTGACGAGCGCCAGCAATTCTGGCTGCTGGAGCCCGGCCGCCGGCCGCGGCCGCTCACCGAAAGCCACTCGGTGACGCACGATTTCGGCGCTTTTTCGCCGGACGGCATGCGCATCGCCTATACCGCCAATGACCGTAGCGAAGCCGTCTTCGATGTGCTGGTGACGGAACTCGCAACGGGCACTGCGAGGCGTTTGATGCGCCGCGACGAGGGGGCGTGCTCCGTGACGGCCTGGCGGCCGGATGGTGCCGTGCTTGCCGTCATCGAGGATCGTTCCGCCTCCGACCAGCGCGTGCACCTGCTCGACGTCGCGGCCGGCACGGCGCGCGAACTGCCGCGGCGTGGCCCCACCCGTTATGGCGCCGTGCGTTGGGCCGGCAGCACGCTCATGGCGATCACCGATACGGGCGGCGCCGACTTCCTGCGCCTGTGCGCTATCGATCCGGTGAGC
>JAJXSZ010000201.1 GCA_021784255.1 Pseudomonadota bacterium
GTTCGGCCAGGTCCGGCACCATCGCCCCCTCCGGCGAGACGACGAAGCGCAGCATCCGCTCGCGCGGCAGGCGCTCGCGCGACACCAGGCAGCGGCGCATGCCGCCGGCCTCGGCGTCCGGCGCGCCGTCTTCCCCGTCGCCGTCAGCGATGTCGGACTCGACCGTCGCGATGTTCCTCAGTCTGTCGTCCCCTTGGTTTCGTCCTCGAACCAATGGGCGCGCGCGGCCATGATGATCTCGCTGGCCTGCGCCTCGTCCATCGCTCCCTCGCCGATGATCTCCAGCAGCTCGTCGGCGGCGAGGTCGGCCAGATCGTCGAGCGTCTTCACGCCCTTCTCGCCGAGGGCCACCAGCATCGCCGGCGTGAACGCCTCGAACGCCGCCACCTCCTCGGTGACCCCGAGCGCCACGCGCTTCTGGGAGAGTTCGGCGTCGCGCTTGACCAGGAACGCCTCGGCGCGGCGGATCAGCTCCTCCGCCACCGACTGGTCGAAGCCCTCGATCTCGGCAAGTTCCTCGACAGGCACGTAGGCCAGCTCCTCGATGGTGTTGAAGCCTTCCTGCACCAGCAGCCCCGCGATCACGTCATCCACGTCGAGCGCCTCCACGAGCAGGCCGGTCCGGCGGCGGAACTCTTCCTGCCGGCGCTCGCTTTCCTCGGCCTCGGTCAGGATGTCGATGTCCCAGCGCGTGAGTTGGCTCGCCAGTCGCACGTTCTGCCCGCGCCGGCCGATGGCCAGCGAGAGCTGGTCGTCGGGCACCACCACCTCGACGCGGCCGGCCTCCTCGTCCATCACCACCTTGGTCACCTCCGCCGGTGCGAGCGCATTGACGACGAAGGTCGCGGCCTGCGGGCTCCAGGGAATGATGTCGATCTTCTCGCCCTGCAGCTCCTGCACCACGGCCTGCACGCGGCTGCCGCGCATGCCCACGCACGCACCCACGGGGTCGATCGAGGAATCGCGGGAGATGACGGCCATCTTGGCGCGGCTGCCGGGATCGCGCGCCACGGCCTTGATCTCGATGATGCCGTCGTAGATTTCCGGCACTTCCTGCGCGAACAGCTTGGCCAGGAATCCGGGATGGGTGCGCGAGAGGAAGATCTGCGGCCCGCGCGTCTCCTCGCGAACGTCGTAGATATAGGCGCGCACGCGATCGCCATTGCGGAAATTCTCGCGCCCGATCAGCTCGTCGCGGCGCAGCAGGGCTTCCGCGCGGCCTATCTCGACCATCAGGTTGCCGTACTCGGTGCGCTTGACGACGCCGTTGACGATCTCGCCGACACGGTCCTTGAACTCCTCGTACTGGCGCTTGCGCTCGAGCTCGCGCACGCCCTGCACCAGTACCTGCTTGGAGACCTGGGCGGCGATGCGGCCGAAGTCGATCGGCGGCAGCGGATCGACGATGTAGTCGCCGACATTCTTGTCGGGCGCGAATTTGCGCGCGATGGCGACGGGGATCTGCGTCTCCTCGTTCTCCACCGTCTCCACGATCTCGGTCCAGCGCGACAGCCGCACATCGCCGGTTTTGCGGTCGATGGTCGCCCTGATGTCCTTCTCGTGGCCGTATTTGGCGCGGCCCGCCTTCTGGATCGCGCTTTCGATGACGGCGAGCACGTCGTCGCGCTCGATCGCCTTCTCGCGCGCGACGGCGTCGGCGACGTTGAGCAGTTCGGGGCGGGAGACGGCGTTGTCGGTGAGGCTGCCGGACATGAATTCCTCGGTGGTTCGTCGTTGGCGGCTTGTCGGGTGCCGGTTGCGATGGCGATGGCTTCAGTGTGTCGGCGTATCCGGGGTGTTCGCGGCGATCAGGGCCTCGGTCAGCACCAGGCGGGCGCGCCGTATCGCGGTGAAGGGGATGGCGAGCCTGTCGCCGTTCTCGAGGCTAAGGATCGCGGCGTCCGCCTCCGCGCCGAGGATGGTCGCGGTGATGCGCTTGCGCCCGTCCACCGGCTCGGCGAGTTCCACCCGCGTGAGGTGGCCGGCGAAGCGCTCCCAGTCCCGCCGGCGCGTCAGCGGCCGGTCGATCCCCGCGGAGCTGACCTCGAGCGTCCAGGCCCCGGGGATCGGATTGGCGACGTCGAGCACGGCGCCGAGCGCGCCGCTGATCGTCTCGCAATCGCCGATGCCGATCGCCTCGCCGCCGGTCTTCTCGGCCATGATCTGCACGGTCGGCCGTTCGCGCCCGAGCACGGCGACGCGCACCAGGGCATAGCCCATGCCGTCCAGCGCCGGAGCCACGAGGGCCGCGATCCGCGCTTCCAGTCCCGATTGCTGACCCAGCAGCTCGTCCAAAACAAAAAAGGCGGCCCGCGAAGGCCACCCCCCAACAGCCGATGGAAGATCTGGCGCCTCTATACGCCGCGGGCCGCGGGCCGACAAGGATTCTCCCCCGGCATTTGATGGAGGAGGCGTTTGCCGCCATCCTGGGCCGGCTTCGGGAGGAGATGGTGCCTGTCCGGAGAGGGTGTCCAGCTGCGGAAAGGGGTCTTCGATGATGGCTGCGCGCATGGGTGAGGGGGCATGACCGGCATGGCGTCGGCAGGCATGCCGCGACGGGATGTCGCGCGCGGATTGGGCGCCGGAGCGGCCAGTCTCGTGTTGGCGGGGCTCAGTGGCGCGTGGACGCTCGCGCCGCCGGATCTTGTGCCGCGACCCGGCTTCGGCTTCCGTTCCCTGCGGTTCACGCTGACCGACGCCGCGACCGCGAAGACGGTCACCGCGGCCGATTTCCGCGGCAAAGTCGTCCTGCTCTATTTCGGCTACACGAACTGTACCGATGTCTGCCCGCTGACCCTGAACAATGTCGCACGCATCTTCCGCCGGCTTGGGCCGAGGGCCGCTTCCATGCGGTTTCTCTTCGTCACCGTCGATCCGGCGCGCGACACGCCTGCGGTCCTGCGCAGCTATACCCGCCATTTCGGCGCCGCGAGCATCCTCGGCCTGCGCGGCACCGCGCCCGAACTCGCCGCACTCGCCGCACGCATGGGAGCCAGCTACGGCGTGCATCCCTCGCGCGACCCGGCGAAATACGAGGTCACGCACACCACCTTGACCTATGTGTTCAACGGCGAGGGGGCGCCCGCCTTCTCGATCGTCGGGCTCGAGCGGCCGAAGCTCGATCTCGAGGGCATCGGGCGCGATCTCACGCACTTGCTGGACGCCGGCCAGGTCTGAGGCCGCTCGCGCCGCGCCTGGCCCGAAAAGCAAAGCGGACGCCGCACCCGGCGGCGTCCGCTGTCGGCTTCCGGTATCGGTGGATCAGGTGACGGTGACGAAGCCCTGCATCCAGCCGTCCGTCATCATCGGCCCGGCCCAGCCACCGGCGCCGGTGCCACACGCGGCCATGCACTGCCAGGCATACTTGCCCGGCTTCGGTGCCTTGAACTGATAGATCACGGTCGAGCTGACCGGCATCGGCACGTTCATGAAGAAATTCTCGCCATTCACGGTGAAGGTGTGCGCGACATCCTTCACCGGAATCTCGTGAACCACTTTCCCGTCAGTGGCGGCAATCGTCTTGGGCGTGCCCTTGATCAGCCGCATGGTGTTGCCGACGGTGCCGGAAACCTTGTTGTAGCCGCCGGGAACCTGGGCGTTGCCGTCGTCGTAGCAACGCACCGTCACCTCGACGAGGCTGTTCGTGGGAACCGTGAAATCACCCGGTTCGAACTGCGGCCAGCCCGGCCGCCCGATCATCTTGCCGGTGACGACCTTCATCTCAATCTTGATCGGGCCAGCGGCTTCGGCCGCGGGCTCCAGCGCCAGGCTCATCGCGGCAATCGCGAGCCCGCTGCCGGAGATCTGGAGGAAACGGCGGCGGCTGGCGCTGGCAAGCCATGAATAGTTATCGGTCACGTATCTTCTCCCCAAGAGCAAGCGTTGACGGCGCCCCTATGGCCCCGTCTCCTTCCGGTCGAATTGAGCGAGATCAAGCGCGGTCACGAATTTTGTTTATCAAAACCGTAAGATTTCAGTAAGGCGGCGTCGGGTTCGCCCGTCGGAGGGGCATGTGGGTCCCGGCGGGCGGCCAGGCTGGCGCGGCTATCCCTTGCCGATGCCGACCACCGCGAACCCTGCTTCGAGCAGCGCCGCCTCGTCCAGCAGGTTACGCAGATCGACCACCACGCGTCCCGCCATCGCGGCCAGCAGCGCCGCGGCGGAGATGTCGCGGAATTGTTTCCATTCCGTGACGACCACCAGCGCGTCCGCGCCCCTGGCCGCCGCGAGGGCGTCGTCGCACCATTCGATCCGCCCCGGCAGCAGCGGCCGTGCCTGCTCCATTCCCTGCGGATCGAACACGCGCAGCCGTGCGCCGTCCCCGTCCAGGCGCGCGACCAGCGGAATGGCCGGGCTGTCGCGCATGTCGTCGGTCTCGGCCTTGAAGGTCAGGCCCCAGACGGCGATCGTCTTCCCGCGCACATCCCCGCCCATCGCCGCGATGACGCGGGCCGCGTTGGCGGCCTTGCGCGCGTCGTTGACCGCGACCACGGTCTCGATCAGCCGGGTCGGTGCTCCCGCCTCCTGGGCGATGCGCACCAGCGCCAGCGTATCCTTGGGGAAGCAGCTGCCGCCGAACCCCGGTCCCGCCTGCAGGAAGCGCGGTCCGATCCGCGCATCGAGCCCGATCCCGTGCGCGATCTCGCCGACATCGGCGCCGACGCGTTCGGCAAGGTCGGCCATCTCGTTGATGAACGTCACCTTCATGGCGAGGAAGGCGTTGGCCGCGTATTTGATCAGCTCCGCCGTCTCCAGCCGCGTGAACAGCACCGGGGCGGAGAGCGGTGGCGTGGCGACGGCCGCGTACACGCGCGCGAGCACTTCCCTGGCGCGCGCGCTCTCGCAGCCCACCACGACGCGATCGGGGTGCATGAAATCGGCGATGGCGTTGCCTTCGCGCAGGAACTCGGGGTTGGAGGCCACCTCGATGGCGAGGTCCGGCCGCGCCTCCGCCACGATCCGCGCGATCCGTCGCCCGGTCCCCACCGGGACCGTCGACTTGGTGACGATCACCGTCGGGGCCGTCAGCGCCCGCGCCACCTGCTCGGCCGCCGCGAACACATAGGAGAGGTCGGCATGCCCGTCGCCACGCCGCGTCGGCGTGCCCACCGCGATGAACACGGCCTCGGCTCCGGCCACGGCCTCGGCGAGCGAGGCGGTGAAGCGCAGCCGGGCGTCGTGCTCGGCCACCAGTTCCGCGAGGCCCGGCTCGTAGATCGGCATCCGCCGGGCCCGGAGCGCCGCGAGCCTGGCGGCATCCGCCTCGACGATCGCGACCTCGTGGCCGAATGCCGCGAAGCACGCGCCCGACACCAGCCCCACATAACCGCCGCCGATCATCGCGATGCGCATCGCCCGTCCCCTTGCCGCCGCGGCGTTCCAGCACGAAACGGCTCCGTGCTCCACCCTTGCCGCCGGCCCGGCGCCGCGGCTAACGCCGGCTTACAAATCGCCCATCCCGGCCCTGCTCCGGCACCGCGCCTTTTCTCCACCGCGCTTTCGGCCCACATGCACGCCATGCACCGCCGCCAGTTCGTTGCCCTGCCCCTGCGTGTCGCGCCCCTGCTTGTCGCGCCGCTGCTTGCCGCGCCGCTTCTGGC
>JAJXSZ010000010.1 GCA_021784255.1 Pseudomonadota bacterium
GCCGGCGCTCGCGGCGCGCCGGATCGATGTGCGCGGCGAGCGTCTCGAGGACGACGATGTTGTAGTCCTTGACGATGTCGCGCACGCGGCATTCGAGATTGGCCAGGCAGTCCTTCAGCAGCGGCGACCTGACATGGCGCGCCTTCGCTCGCGTGAGCCCGAACCTGGCGAATTTGTCGGCATCCGCGCCCGAACACGTACCGATGCCCACAACCTTGTCGAGCAGGTCGATGGTGGGGATGGCGAGCACGCATTCCCGCGTCGCCGTCAGCGCTGCATAGGAATGGTTCCAGGGCCCGGTGCAGAGCGCGAAGGTGCCGGCGAAATCCAGCACCATGGTCCAGGAAATCGTCATCACGTTGTCGCGCGTGCCGTCGTGCGTGGCGACGAGGACCACGGGCCCGCATTCCATCAGGGTGAACGCCTTGCCGATCGGAAGATTGCGCATGCTCGCCTCCGGTCTCGTGGTGCGGGAGCCTTGAGGCTCCTGCCCGGCCTGGGCCGAGCCCGGGGTCTCAGCCGATCGCCTTCTGGTCTTTCAGCCTGGCGATCGCATCATCCGAATAGCCGAGTTCCCGCGCGATCTCCTCGGTCTGCTGGCCGATGGCCGGGATGTCGCGCATCAGTCCCGGGCGCTCCCCGTCGATGGCGATGGGAAGTGCCGGAAGTTTCGATTTGCGTCCGTCCGGCAGAGTCACGGGTACCAAGCCGCCGGCGGCGTTCAGGTGCGGATCGTCGAACAGCTCGACCGGGCGGGTGATCGGCGCGAAGGGCAGGCCGAGCTGCTCGCAGCGTTCGGCGAGGTCCTTGGTCGTATATTGCTGTAGCGCCGTGGCGACACGCGGCAGGGTGCGCGCACGCGCGGCGACGCGCTGGGCGGAGTTGGCGAGGGTGGGGTCGTTGGCGAGGTCGGGCAGGCCGAACGCCTCGCAGAAGATCGCCCATTGCGTATCCGTCACGACCCCGACGAACAGACGGCCGTCGCTGGTCTCGAAGATATCGTAGATCGGCCAGGCGGGGCGGCGGTCCGTCATCGGCGGTGCCTCCTGCCCGGTAATCGCGTACTGCGCCATATGCTGCGCGACGAGCAGCACGTTGTTCTCGAACAGACCCGACTGGATGTGCCGGCCACGGCCGGTGCGGTGACGCTCCTCGATGGCGGCGAGGATGCCGATGGCGCCGAACATCCCGCCCATGATGTCGTTGACCGAGCTGCCGGCACGCAGCGGCTTGTCGCGATAGCCGGTCATGTAGGCCAGGCCCCCCATCATCTGCACCACCTCGTCGAGTGCCACGCGATGATCGTACGGACCGGGTAGAAAGCCCTTGTTCGAGCAATAGATGAGGCGCGGATTCTCGGCCATCAGCGCGCTGGCGCCGAGGCCGAGCTTGTCCATGGCGCCCGGGCGGAAGTTCTCCACCACGGCATCGGCGGTGGCGACCAGGCGCCGGACGAGGGCGAGCCCCTGCGGCTGCTTCATATCGACTGCGATGCTGCGCTTGTTGCGGTTCATCAACGTGAAGAAACCGGCGCCGGCGCCCGTGAGCCGCCGCGTGTTGTCGCCCGCCGGGTAGGGTTCGACCTTGATCACGTCCGCGCCGAGGTCACCAAGTACGAGGCCGGTGGTCGGCCCCATGATCATGTGGACGAACTCGACGACCCGGATACCGCTGAGCGGCAACTCCATGGTGGTCAGGCCGCCGCGCGGAAGGTCTTGGGAATCCCGGCCTTGGCGACCTGGCTGTGCATCGGTTCCGCGGGCAGGCCTTCATGCAGCGGCCGGCGCGCCGCGAGCAGTTTCACGAGGTCGATGCCGGTCGCGAAGCCCATGCTCTCGAGCATGAACACCAGATCCTCGGTGACGATGTTGCCGGAGGCGCCGGGCGCGAAGGGGCAGCCGCCGAGGCCCGCCAGAGCCGAGTCGAAATCGCGGATGCCTTCCTCGAGGCCGGCGAGCGCGTTGGCGAGGCCGAGGCCCATCGTGTCGTGCAGATGCAGGCCGGTGAAGACCTTGCCGACGGCGGCCCGGGTGGCGCGGACCAGGGATTTGACCTGCGCCGGATGGGCGTAACCGACGGTATCGGCCAGCGCCAGCGTATCCGGGGCGTGCGCCGCGAGGGCCTCGGCCACGCGCAGCACGGCGGATTCCGGGATCACGCCATCGATCGAGCAGCCGAACGCGGTGGAGCAGGCCGCCTCCACCTCCATACGGCGCGGCTGGGCGCGGACCCACTGGATGATGCGCCCGACCTCGGCCACCTGCTCCATCGGCGTGCGGTTGAGGTTGGCGCGACTATGGCCCTCGCTGACCGAGACGGGGATGCTGACGCGGTGCGCGCCGGTCTCGTAGGCGCCCATCGCACCGCGCAGGTTGGGGGCAAGTGCGACGATGGTGACGCCCGGCAGGCCGACCGTGGCGCGCACCACCTCCGCGGTGTCGGCCATTTGCGGGATCAGCTTGGGGGGCACGAAGCTGCCGACCTCGATTTCACGCACGCCAGCGGCCGCGATGGCGCGGATCCAGGCGATCTTCGCTGCGGTCGGCATGATGGTCTTGGCCATCTGCAACCCGTCGCGCGGGCCGACCTCGCAGACCGTCACATGTTCAGGCATGGGGCTCCTCCACCGGGCGGGTGGCCGACCTTGGGCGCGGCAAAAAAAACTCGCAAGTCCGCCAACGCATGGCATATCTGCCTCGACGTTCTCCCCACCAAGAGGGTTTCGATGCGGCTGAAACATGTTGCGCCGGTGCTTTGCGGCGCCATTTTGCTTGGCGCGGTGCCGGTGGCGCACGCGCAGTTTGCGCCGGGCGGACCGCCGGCGGTCGGGGTTTCCGCGGCCAGACCCGAGCAGGTGACGGAGACCAGCGAGTTCGTCGGTCGGGTTCAGGCGGTGGACTCGGTGGCGCTGGCCGCGCGGGTGACGGCCTTCCTGACGGCGCGGCAGTTCACGGAGGGGGCGGAGGTCAGCAAGGGGCAGCGACTGTTCACGCTTGAACGCGGGCCGTTCGAGGCGGACGTGGCGGCGAAGCGGGCGGCCGTGGCGCAGAACCGGGCGCTGCTCGCCAATGCCACGCTGACGCTGCGGCGCGCGCAGGCGCTGCTGGGCACGCCGGCGGGGCAGCGCTCGACCGTCGACGACGCGCTCGCCGTGCAGCAGAGCCAGGCAGCCCAGCTCGCGTCCGCCGAGGCGAACCTCGAGGCTGCGCAGATCAACCTCGCCTACACCGACATCCGCGCGCCGATCGCGGGTAAGATCGGGCGGAGCAATTTCTCGGTGGGCAACGTGGTGAGCCCCGCCTCCGGGGCGCTGGCAACGATCGTCAGCCAGGACCCGATGTACGTGTTGTTCCCGGCGGCGACCAGCGAGGTGCTGGCGCTGCGCGACAAGTATCGGGGCAAGGGCGGGTTCGCCGCGGTGCGCGTGCAGCTGCGCCTGCCCGATGGCAAGCTCTACGATCAGGTGGGTACGGTGAACTACATCGACCCGACGGTCTCCCCGACGACGGACACGATCACCATGCGCGCCAGCATCCCCAATCCCCTGCTGCCCGGGGCCGGACCGGGCGATCTCGGCAACCGCGAGCTCGCGGACGGCGAGTTCGTGACGGTCCTGCTCGAGGGGGTGCAGCCGGTGACGGTGCTCGGCGTGCCGCGGCAGGCGGTGCTGTCCGACCAGCAGGGTGCCTATGTCTATGTCGTCGACGCCACGAAACATGTCTCGATACGCCGGGTGACGCTTGGACAGTCGAGCGCGACCGTCGCCGCCATCAGCGCCGGGCTGAAAGCGGGCGAGGAGGTGGTGGTGGACGGGCTGCAGCGGGTGCGGCCGGGAAGCGTCGTCAATCCGCATCCGTTCGCCCCGCCCGCGGCGCTCCGGAACTGACGCGAGGCGTTTCGTGATTTCCGGTATTTTCATCGACCGGCCGCGGCTCGCGGTCGTCATCGCGATCCTGATCACGCTTGCGGGGGGCATCGCGCTCACGCGCATTCCGGTCGCGCAGTTCCCCGACATCGTGCCGCCGGAAGTGCAGGTGACGACGAACTACCCTGGCGCCTCCGCCGCGGTGGTGGAAAGCTCGGTCGCGCAGCCGCTGGAGGCGCAGATCAACGGCGTCGACAAGATGCTGTACATGAAATCCACCAGCGGCAATGACGGAAGCTACAACCTGACCGTCAGCTTCGCGCTGGGGACCAATCCCGACATCGACACGGTCAACGTCAACAACCGTGTGCAGGCGGCCTTGTCGAAGTTGCCGCAGGAGGTCCAGCGCGAGGGCGTGACGGTCCAGAAGCGCAGCTCGGCGATCCTGAAGTTCGTCCAGTTCTATTCGCCGGGCGGCAAGCTTTCGCCGTTGTTCATCAGCAACTATGTCACCATCAACGTGCTCGATGCGCTGTCGCGCACCCGGGGCGTCGGCCAGGCCTTCGTGTTCGGTGCGCAGAACTATTCCATGCGCGTCTGGTTCCGTACCTCGCGCCTGGTCGAGCTCGGTCTCACGCCGCAGGACGTGATCGCGGCGATCCAGGCGCAGAACCAGCAGGCCGCCGTGGGACGGATCGGCGCGCGGCCGATCAGCGACGGGGTGCAGTTCCAGATCAACCTGCAGACGCAGGGGCGGCTCACGACGCCGGCACAGTTCGGCGACATCATCCTGCGCGCCAATCCCGACGGCTCCATTCTGAGACTGAAGAACGTGGCGAGGGTCGAGCTAGGGGCGCAGAGCGAGGACACGCTGTCGCGCTACGACGGCCAGCCGGCGGTTTCCATCGGCATCTTTCTGGCGCCAGGCGCGAACGCTGTCGCCACCTCGGCCGCGGTGGAAAAGACGCTGCAGCGGCTACAGACCCGCTTCCCCGCCGGCCTCAAGCGCATCACCTTCTACGACAGCTCCCGCTTTGTCTCCGACACGATCCACGAGGTGATCACGACCCTGCTCGAGGCGTTCGTGCTGGTGGTGTTGGTGGTGTTCCTGTTCCTCGGCAAGCTGCGCGCGACCATCATCCCGAGCATCGCAGTGCCGGTGAGCCTGATCGGCACCTTTGCCGTGCTGCTGCTGATTGGCTTTTCGGCCAACACGGTCTCGCTGCTGGCACTGGTGCTCGCGATCGGTGTCGTCGTCGATGACGCGATCGTCGTGGTGGAGAACGTCGAGCGGGTGATGGAGGACGAGCCGGAGCTGACGCCGGCGGAGGCGACGAAGAAGGCGATGCGCCAGATCACCGGGCCGGTGATCGCGATCAGCCTGGTGCTGCTATCGGTGTTCGTGCCGATCGCGTTCATTCCCGGCGTGTCGGGGGAGCTGTTCCGGCAATTCGCGGTCACCATCACCATCGCCATGCTGATTTCGGCGATCAACGCGCTGACGCTCTCGCCGGCACTTTGTGCCGTGTTCCTGCGGCCGGGCCGGGCGTCGCGCGGGCCGATGCGCGCGGTTGCGCTCGGCATCGACAAGGTTCGCAGCGGCTATGCGGCGGTGGTGCGCCGGCTGGTGCGCGTGTCGGTCCTCGGCATCGTCGCCGTTGCCGCGGCTGGATTTGGCATCTGGTCCTTGTCGCGGGCGACGCCGACGGGCTTCCTGCCGGAGGAGGATCAGGGCGCGTTCTTTGTCAACGTGCAACTACCGGAAGGCGCATCGGTTGCACGGACGACGGCGGTGGTGCAACGCGTGGAGGGTATCCTCCGCTCGCAGCCGCAGATCGACAAGACGCTGGCGATCGTCGGGTTTTCGCTGCTCGACGGCGGGGCGGAGAGCAATGCCGCCTTCATGGTGGCGGGGCTGAAGCCATTCGCGGACCGGACGGCGGCAGTGGATCGCGCGCAGGCGGTGATCCGGCGGACCTTCGGGGCGGTATCGCAGATTCCGTCGGCCGAGATCTTCCCCTTCAACCTGCCGCCGATCATCGGCCTGTCGACCTCGGGCGGCTTCCAATACCAGCTGCAGAACCTCGAGGGGCAAGACCCGGCGGCGATGGCGAGCGTGATGTACGGGCTGCTCGGCGCTGCCAACGCCGACAAGCAGCTCGCGCGCGTGTTCTCGACCTTCAGCGCAACCACGCCCTCGCTGTTTCTCGACATCGATCGCGCGAAGGCCGAAGCGCTCGGCGTCAACGTCGCCGACATCTTCACCGCACTGCAGGCGACCCTCGGTGGCATCTATGTCAACGACTTCAACCTCTATGGGCGGACCTGGCAGGTCAACATCGAGGGCGACCAGACCGACCGCATGGACGAGTCCGCGCTGTGGCGGATCTACGTGCGCAACAAGGGCGGAACGATGGTGCCGCTGCGGGCGCTGGCGACGGCGCACACGGTGCTCGGACCGCAGGTGATCACGCGCTATAACAACTATCGCTCGATCTCGATCAACGGGTCGCCGGCACCGGGTATTTCGAGCGGCGTGGCACTGGCGGCGATGGCCGCGATCTCGCACCACACGCTGCCGCCTGGCTACGATTTCGAATGGACCGGAACCTCCTACCAGGAGGCGCAGTCGCAGGGGCAGACAGGGCCGATCCTCGGCCTCTCGGTGCTGTTCGCCTACCTGTTCCTGGTGGCGCTCTATGAGAGCTGGTCCATTCCGGTCCCGGTGATGCTGTCGGTGGCGATCGGCGTGCTCGGCGCCTTCGTCGGCGTCTGGGCCTCCGGCATCGCGCTCGATCTCTACGGGCAGATCGGGCTGGTGGTGCTGATCGCGCTGGCGGCCAAGAACGGCATCCTGATCGTCGAGTTTGCCAAGGAGCGGCGCGAGGAGGGGATGTCGATCCGCGATGCCGCGGTGATGGGCGCGCGGATGCGGTTTCGTGCCGTGGTGATGACCTCGATCGCCTTCGTGCTCGGCCTGCTGCCGATGGTCACGGCGACCGGGGCCGCGATGCTGTCGCGCCGCGCGGTGGGAACGCCGGTTTTCGCCGGGATGATCGGCGCCACCGGCATCGGCATTTTCGTCATCCCGATGCTCTACGTGACGGTGCAGACACTGCGCGAGCGCCTCAAGGCGCGGCTCGGGCGCGGCGCGCACTGATGCGCGGCGGGGCGTGGTTGGGGGGTTGGCGTTTGCTCGCCGGCGACTAGATTGTCGGGCGGGAAAATGCCGGAGAACGCCCGATGGAAAAATTTGGTCTTGCCCAGCCTGTCCGCCGTGTCGAGGACCCGCGCCTGCTGAAGGGGGCAGGCAGCTACACGGACGACATCCAGCTGCCGGGCACGGCCCATGGCGTGGTCCTGCGCAGCCCGCATGCGGCAGCGGCGCTGCGCTCCACGGATACGGCAGCGGCCAGGGCCATGCCCGGTGTGCTGGCGGTCTACGTCGCAGCCGATCTCGATGCGGACGGCATTGGCACCCTGCCATGCGCCGCGACGGTGAAGAACCGCGACGGCAGCGCCCAGGTCGTTCCGGAGCGGCCAGTGCTGGCGCGCGACGGCGTGCATCATGTCGGCACGCCGGTCGCGTTCGTGGTTGCCGAGACGCTGAAGCAGGCACGCGACGCGGCCGAGGCGATCATCGTCGATTACGACACTCGCCCCGCGGTGACGGACCTCGGCGCGGCGATGGACGCGGGCCAGCCCCAGGTGTGGCCGCAGGCACCGCGCAACGTCTGCTTCGACTGGGAGATCGGCGACAGGGCGGCGGTGGAAGCGGAATTTGCCAGGGCGGCGCATGTCACGCGGCTCAGCGTGGTCAACAACCGCATCGTGGTGAACTCGATGGAGGCACGTGCGGCGCTCGCCTCCTATGACGCGGCGAGCCAGCGGTGGACGCTGCGCACCAACACCCAGGGCGGCTGGAGCCTGAAAGGCTTCCTCGGCAACGATGTCTTCAAGGTCGATCCCGACCGGTTTCGCATCATCACCCCCGACGTGGGCGGCGGCTTTGGCATGAAGCTGTTCCTCTACCCCGAACAGGTGCTGACCTGCTACGCCGCGCGCAAGTTGGGCCGGCCGGTGAAATGGGCCTCCGAGCGCACGGAGGCGTTTCTTTCCGACAGCCATGGACGCGACAACATCACGCTTGGCGA
Source organism: Pseudomonadota bacterium (assembly GCA_021784255.1). Taxonomy (GTDB): domain Bacteria; phylum Pseudomonadota; class Alphaproteobacteria; order Acetobacterales; family Acetobacteraceae; genus JAJXXT01. The sequence goes on from JAJXSZ010000010.1 coordinate 8,020, forward strand.
GCTTGCCGTCGACAAGGACGGCATATTTCTTGCGTTACGAACCCGTAACGTTGCCAACATGGGCGCGTATCTCTCGAACTACGCTCCCTACATCCCGACTAGCGCGGGCACCGGCGTGCTCGCCAGCGTCTACGGGTTCAAGGCGGTCTATGCCAATGTGATCGGCGTCTTCACCAACACGGTGCCGGTCGATGCCTATCGCGGCGCGGGGCGGCCGGAGGCGAATTATCTCGTCGAGCGGCTGGTCGATGCCGTGGCGCGGGAGATGAAGATCGACCGCGTGGCGTTGCGCCGGCGCAACATGGTGACGCCTGACCAGATGCCCTACCGCACGCCCATGGGCAAGCTGTACGACTCCGGCGATTTCCGCGTCGTCCTCGACCACGCGCTCGAGGCCGTCGACTGGGCCGGGTTCGAGCGGCGGCGCGCAGAAGCGGCGCAGCGCGGCAAGCGGCGCGGCATCGGCATGGCCTACTACCTCGAGGCGACGGGCGGTGGGCCGACGGAGCGCGCCGAGATCCGTTTTGCCGATGACGGGTTCGTCGATGTCTATGTCGGCACGCAATCCACCGGCCAGGGCCACGAGACCGCCTATGTGCAGCTGACAGTCGACCGGCTTGGCGTGCCGGGCGAGAAGGTGCGGGTGCGTCAGGGCGACACCGACACCATTCCAGAGGGCGGTGGCACCGGCGGCGCGCGCAGCCTCTATTCGGAGGGGCAGGCGATCCTGGCGACGGCGGCGACGGTGATCGAACGAGGGCGCAAGGCCGCGTCCGAGGCGATGGAGGCGGCGCCAGCCGACATCGTGTTCGAGGTCGGGCGGTTTTCCATCGTCGGGACCGACCGCGGCGTGGGGATCATGGAACTTGCGGCGCAGCAGCGCGCACGCGCCGCGAAGGGCGAGGACGTGACGACGCTCGATGCCGCGGAAGTGGCGGAAATCAAGGCGCACACCTTCCCCAACGGCTGCCACATCGCCGAGGTCGAGGTCGATCCCGAAACCGGGGTGACCGACCTCGTGCGCTATTGCGTGACCGACGATGTCGGCAAGGCGGTCAATCCGATGATCGTGCGCGGCCAGGTGCATGGCGGTGTGGCGCAAGGCTTCGGCCAGGCGATCCTGGAGCGGACGGCCTATGATGCGGCTTCGGGCCAGCTGCTTTCGGGCAGCCTGATGGATTACGCGGTGCCGCGGGCCGACGATCTGCCGGACATCGACGTCGAGTTCGTCGAGGTCCCGTGCGGCACCAACCCGCTCGGCGTGAAGGGTGCGGGCGAGGCCGGCGCCGTCGGCAGTCCGCCGGCGGTGATCAACGCGCTGGTCGATGCGCTGTCGCCGCTTGGCGTCTCCCATATCGATATGCCTGCGACCCCCGAGCAGATCTGGCGGGCGGTCGCGAAGGCCGCCTAGAGCCAGATCCGACCAGATAGAATCATCTGGCCGGATGTCCTGCTCTGGGAAGCTTAGAATCCCGAGCAACGCATCTCCGGTCTGCCTGAGCCGGTCAGGCTCAACAGATCGGTGGGTGCTCTAGCGGCCGACGCCCGACCGGATGGTCCCATCCGGTCGGGTGCTGCGCTCCCGGTTCGTTCAGCTGCGCTCGATCGCAATGACCGCCGTATCGAGCGCGGTGGCGATGCTCTCGGCCGCTTCCGGCGACAGCGGACCGCGCCCGAGCCGCAGGCGCAGCGCGAGCTTGAGGTTCTCCATCGCCCGCAGCACCGGGGCCGGAACGCCTGGCCGACCCTCGCCGCCGCTGCCAAGCCTTGCCTCCAGCGCCTCCAGGGCCGGGCGGTTGGCGGTCAGGAAGGCCTCGCCCTCGGCGGTGATGCGGTAGCGCTTGCGCCCGCCATCGGCGGTGTCGAGTGCCACGAAGCCCATATCCTCGAGCCAGGCCAGCGTCGGGTAGATGACGCCCGGGCTCGGGCTGTAGGTGCCGCCGAAGCGCTCCTCGATGCCCTTCATCAGTTCGTAGCCATGCCGGGGTTCCCCGGCGATCATGGCCAGTGCCAGCAGGCGCAGCTCGCCATGGTCGAAGGGACGTCGGCGGCCGAAACCGTGGCGGTGACGGTGGGGTCCATGCCCGTGGCGGTGCTCCTGGCGATCATCGAGACCATCCTCGGAGCGGGCGAAACGGCGGCCGAAGCCGCAGCTATTGGTGTGGTTCATGGATTCGATATAGCTTAGATATATCGAATGTCAAGATATATCGAAACTATGTCGCCGCCGCGAGGCTCGCCATCGGATCGCGCCAGAGCGTCGCGTGGGAGGCGAACATCGCCTCCTGGTCATAGACCGCCTCGGCGCGGGCCCGGTTGGCGGCGCCGAGCCGGTCGCGGAGAGCCGGGTCGGCGAGCAGGGTGGCCAGCGCGTCGGCGAGCGCTTCGGGCGCGCGCGCGGTCAGGAAGGGGCGGTTGGGTTCGGCCACCATCGCCCCAACGTCGCCGACGGCGGTCGCCGCGATGGGCAGCCCGGCGGCCATGGCCTCGAGCACCGAGAGCGGCATCTGTTCGGTGTCGGAGGAAAGGGCGAAGACGGTCATGCGCGCATAGAGCGGGGCGGGGTCGGCGATGGGGCCGGTGAATTCGGCGTCGAGGCCGAACTGGCGCGCCAGCGCTTCCAGTGTGTCGCGTTGCGGGCCGTCGCCCACGACCAGCAGGCGGTGCGCAGCGCTGCGCGCGGCGATCGCGCTCGCATGCAGCAGGCGGGCGAGGTTCTTTTCCGGGCGCAGTCCGGCGACGGTGCCCACGACCGCCGGCCCTGGCGGGCGCAGCGCGGGCGCGAAGCGGACCAGGTCCACGCCGTTGGCGACGTAGAGCGGGTCGAGCCGCCATTGCTCGCGGGCGATGCGTTCGAGGTTGCGCGAGGGAACCAGCAGGCGGGCGCGGCGCAGCAGGAGGCGGCGGGCAAGGACGCGGCGCGGCAGTTGGCGGTCACGCTCCTCCGGCCCGAAGCCGTCCTCCATGTGCAGGTGCGGCACATGCGGCAGGTGGTTGGCAATCGCCCATTCGATGGTGCCCCAGTTGCTGGTAACCAGCGCCGTGGGGCGGAGGGCGCGCAGCAATGTGCGCATCGCACGCAGCGTGCCGCGGGTATCACCCTTGCGGATGGCGAACGCGGGGAAGGTGACGTCGAGCCCGGGGTCGAGCAGGTGGCGCGCGTCGGTGATGCCATCCATGGCGACGACGGCGTGGCGAAAATCGCGCTCCCAGCGATTGGCGATGGCCGCGAAGCGGCGCTGGGCGCCGCCCGTCGTGAAGCTGGGGAAAGCGTGCAGGAGCAGCGGCGTCATGCGTGACGATGAAACAGGGCAAGGAAATCGGTCTCGGCGGCACGGGGTTTTCCGGCGGCGAGCCAGGCCAGCGAGAGGGTCGCGGCATAGGCCGCCATGCCGGCCGCGATACCGGCGAGAAGGGCGGGGAGCGGCGCGGTGACGAGATGGAGCGTCGGCCATACGGCGAGCGCCATGGCGGCGGCCCCGAGCGCCGGGCGCCACAGCGCCGTGACGAGGCCGCGCAGGGAACCGTCCGTGCCGCCCAGGGCGATGCGGATCGTCAGCAAGTCCTCGAGCACGACCGAGCCCGCGACGGCTGCGCCCGCGCCGATGATGCCGGCGCCCGGGATCAGAAGGGCGAGCAGCACGACGCGCGCCGCTGCGGCGACGGCGGTGATGGCGAAGATCGTTTGCAGCCGACCTTCGGCGAGAAACTGCGTGAGGCCGAGCAGGCCAAAAGTGCTGGCGCCGCCGGCGAGCGCCAGGATTTGCAGCGCCGGCACGGCAGCTTCCCAGCCCGAACCGAACCCGAGCCGGACCAATGGGTGTGCCACCAAGGCGATGCCGACGCCGCCGGGCAGCGTCACGATGGCGGCGACCGCAGCGACGCGCAGCCACGTCCGCGACGCTCCCGCGGCCGGGCCGGATGCCAGCGCCGGATAGACGGCGCGCGTCGTCGGTTCCAGCAATTCCGTCGTCGGCATCGCCGCGATTTCGGCGGCAACGCTGAACAGGCCGGCCGCACCGGTCCCGGCGAGCCCGCCGACCAGCAGGATGGGGCCGCGCTGGCGGACCAGCATGGCAAGCGCCGTGAGCCACGACCACAGCGAGACCGGGGCAAGCGACCGCCAGGCGGCGAGGGAGAGGCGCGGACGCATCGGGTGCATGAGCCACGATGCCGCGCATTGTGCCGCGCGCTGCACCAGCATGCCGGCGACGAGGGCCAGGTAGGAATGCAGGATCAGCGCCGCGGCGATGTTGACGGCGATGCCGAGGAGCCTGGGCGCCAGTTGCAGCCGCACATCGAGGTCGAAGCGCAGCGTCCGGCGCCATTCGACAGGGCCGATATTCGTCGCGCCGTCGAACACCGCCCCGATCGCCAGCGCGACCATGACGACGGTGATCCGCCGGTCGCCAAAGAAGCGTGCCGCGGGCAGCGCGAGGAGGAGCAACAACGCGGCGATGAGCAGGGCGCGGGCAAGCGACAAGGTGAAGCCGGTGTCCCAAAGCGGGGCCGGATCGCGAGCGCGGATCAGTGCGTCCTCGGTGCCGAGATGGGTGAGGTGGTCGAGCGATTGGGCGAGGCCGGCACCAAGGGCGATGATGCCGAAATCCGATGGCTTGAGCAGGCGCGCCAGTATGGCGATGCTGATGATGCCCAGACCGCGTGAGGCGAAGCGCCAGCCGATGGTCCAAAGCGAGCCTCCCGCCGCACGGGCGAGGGAGGCTGGTTCCGCGCTGCCCGCTGGCAAGGGTCAGCCGCTGCCGATCAGGATGCCGGCGGCGAACACCAGCGCGCCACCGAACCCGATCTGCATCGCCGCCGAGACCGGGGGGGTGTCCATGTATTTCCAGCGCACCCAGGAGATGATGGCCAGTTCGATCACGACGACGATGATGGCAGCCACGGTCGCGGTCATGAATTGTGGGATCAGGAACGGCAGCGTATGGCCGATCCCGCCGGCGGCGGTCATCAGGCCGCAGATCAGCCCGCGCACCCAGGGCGCGCCGCGGCCGGTGAGGCTGCCATTGTCCGACAGCGCCTCGGCGAAACCCATCGAGATACCGGCGCCGATCGTGGCGGCAAGACCGACCAGAAACGCCTCCCACGACGAATGGGTGGCAAAGGCGGCGGCAAACACCGGCGCCAGCGTGGAGACCGATCCGTCCATCAGTCCCGCCAGGCCCGGCTGAATCACGCGCAGCAGGAACATGCGGCGCGCTGCCTCGTCCTCGGCGTGGCGCACGTCCGGCGTGAGGTTCGCCGCCACCAGCTTCTCGGCCATGTGCTCGTGCGAATCCTCGGCGGCGGCGAGGTCGCCCAGCAGCTTGCGGATCGAAGCGTCGGTGCTGCGGCTGGCCGCACGGCGGTAGAAGCGCGCGGTTTCCAGTTCCATCAGCTCGGCTTGTTCGCGCACCTTGTCGAGCGGCAGCGGGCGCAGCTGCCAGACCGGCCGGCGGGAGACGAAGCCGCGCACATCCTGTCGGCGGATCAGCGGAATGTGCTCGCCGAATTTATGGACATAGAGATCGAGCAGCCGGCGGCGGTGCTCGTTCTCCTCTCCGGCCATCTCGGTGAAGACGTTGGCGGAGGCGGGATAATTGTCCCGCAGGCCGTCGGCGAAGTCCATGTAGATGCGCCCGTCTTCCTCCTCGCTGGCGATGGCGAGGGCCAGGATCTCGCGCTCGGACAGTTCGTCGAAATCGCGCATGGATGCTTCCAGTACGAGTAGCTTCCCTAGATGCCGCCGAAGTCCGACCGCAGCAAGGGCGAGACGAAACGATACGGCGGCAGCGCCGCCGCGTCACGGCTTGCGTTCAGGGACGGAATGGCGCGGGATCGACGGCCGGATCGCGGCCGGCGAGAAGGTCGGCGAGCAGGCGCGCGCTGCCGGCGGCAAGGGTGAAGCCGAGCGCGCCCTGGCCGGCATTGAGCGCGAGCCCCTCGATGCGTGTGGGACCGATCAGCGGCAGCGAGGTCGGCGTCGCCGGGCGCAGGCCGGTCCAGGTGGTGGCGGCGGCGGTGTCGCAGGCGCCGGGGAACACGGCGTCGGTTTCCCTGGCCAGCGCCTCGGCCCGCCCCGGCGTGGGGCCGGTGGTGCCGATCTCGGCGAAGCCCGCGACGCGCAGCGCCGCGCCGAGCGGCGCGTAGACGGTCTTGCGGGCGGAATCGGTGATGCTGCGGCGAGGACCGCAATTGCCGGCCCGGACCGGTGCCGTGATCGAGTAGCCGCGCAACGCCAGCACCGGAACTGTGACGCCAGCGGAACGGCCGAGCGCGGCGGTGCCGACGCCCGCGGCGAGCACCGTGAGGTCGGCCTCGTGATCCCCACGCGAGGTGCGCACGGCGCGCAGCCGGCCCGCTTCGACCACCAGGCGTTCGACTCTCGTCGCGGTCAGGAGCCTTGCGCCGAATGCCGGCGTGGCCAGGACGCGGGCCAGCTCGAGGCAGAGCTTATGACAATCCCCGACTTCCTCCGAAGGGGTGAGAATGCCGCCCACCAGGCGCTGGCGGATCGAGGCGAGGTCGGGTTCGAGAGCGAGGCATTCCGCCGCGGTGAGCGCCTGCTGCTCGCAGCCCAGTGTCGCCTGCAGGCGCAGCTGGGCCTCAGCGCCGCGCATCGCCGCGGCGCTCGACTGGACCACGAGCTTGCCGTTGCGCGCATGGTCGAATTCCATCGGCGTTGCCGCGAGCATCGCATAGAGGGCATCGCGGCTGGCGAAGGCGAGGCGCAGCAGGCTCGCGGTGCCGCGTGCCGCGGCGGAGGCGTTGCAGGCAGCGAGGAAGCGCAGCAGCCAGGACCATTGCGCGGGATCGGCGCGGGGGACGAAGCGCAGCGGACCGTTTCGATCCAGCAAATATTTCGGCAAGTCCTTCAGGATGCCGGGTTCGGCGAGCGGGGCTACATAGCTGTAGGAGAGCTGTGCGCCGTTGGCGAAGCTGGCACCGCTTGCGGGCTCGGCCGCTTCGTCCAGGACCGTCACCGCATGGCCATCGCGAGCCAGCCACCAGGCGGTGGCCAGGCCGACGATTCCGGCGCCGATGACGGTGACCTTCACGTTCGCTGGGCCGGCTTGCGGGGGTTCGGCGGAGTCAGTGCCGGAAATGCCGCATGCCGGTGAAGACCATCGCAAGCCCGGCGCGGTCCGCGGCCTCGATCACCTCCGCGTCGCGCAGCGAGCCACCGGGCTGGATCACGGCCGTTGCCCCGGCGGCGGCAAGCGCCTCGAGTCCGTCGGCAAACGGGAAGAACGCATCCGAGGCCGCGACGCTGCCGCGGGCGAGCGATTGCGCAAGGCCCGCCGCGGTCGCCGCCTCCTGCGCCTTCCAGGCGGCGATGCGCGCGGAATCGACGCGGCTCATCTGGCCCGCGCCGATGCCGACCGTGGCCGCGTCGCGGGCGTAGACGATGGCATTGGACTTCACGTGTTTGGCGACACGGAACGCGAAGAGCAGGTCGTCCATCTCGCGCGGCGCCGGCTGGCGCCTGGTGACGATCTTCAGGGCTGCCTCGTCGACGTGGCTGGCATCGCGCGACTGCGCGAGGAAGCCGCCGGCCAGGCTGCGGTAGGCCAACCCCGGCGTCGCCGGGTCCGGCATCCTGCCGGTCAGCAGCAGGCGGAGGTTCTTCTTCCTGGCCAGGATCGCGCGCGCGCCCGCGGTCGCATCAGGCGCTACGATCACCTCGGTGAAGATGCCGGCGATGGCGGCGGCGGTGTCCTCGTCGAGGGTGCGGTTGGCGGCGACGATGCCGCCGAACGCGGAGACGGGGTCGCAACGCAGCGCCAGTTTCCAGGCTTCGTGCAGGCTGGCGGCCGAGGCGACGCCACAGGGGTTGGCGTGCTTGACGATGACGATGGTGGGGGCGTCGAACTCGGCAGCGCATTCGATCGCGGCATCGGTGTCGTTGAGGTTGTTGTAGGAAAGCTCCTTGCCCTGTGCCTGGGTTGCGGTCGCGACCCCGGGGCGGGTGCCGGTCGCATAGAAGGCCGCTGTCTGGTGCGGGTTTTCGCCATAGCGCAGGAGCTGGCGGCGGGTGCCGGAAATGGTCAGGCGGGTCGGGTAGGTCTCGCCGAGATGGCTCGCGAACCAGGCGGATACGGCCGCGTCATAAGCGGCGGTGCGCGCATAGGCGGCGGCGGCGAGCGTGCGGCGCAGCGCCGCGCCGGTGCCGCCCTCGGTGGCGATTTCCGCCTGCACCGTGGCGTACTGGTCGGGCGCGGTGAGCACGGTGACGAAGTCGTGGTTCTTGGCCGCGGCACGGATCAGTGCCGGGCCGCCGATATCGATGTTCTCGATGCAGGTCGCGAAATCGGCGCCCTTCGCGACCGTTTCCTCGAACGGGTAGAGGTTGACGACGAGAAGATCGATCGGGGCGATGGCGTGCGCCTGCATCTGCTGGAGATGGGCGGGGTCATCGCGGCGAGCGAGCAGGCCGCCATGGATCTGCGGCACCAGCGTTTTCACCCGCCCGTCCAGGATCTCCGGGAACCCGGTGTGGTCCGAGACTTCCTTCACCGCGATCCCCGCCTCGCGCAGCGTTCGGGCGGTGCCGCCGGTGGAAAGGATCTCGACGCCGGCCGCGGCGAGCGCCTCGGCCAGGGGAAGCAGCCCGGTCTTGTCGGAGACGGAGATCAGGGCGCGGCGAATTGGGGTGATGTCGGCCATGAGTCCCCGGTAGCGCGGGGCGGAACCGGGCGCAAATGTCCAGTTTCGCCGGGGCCGGCCCAGCGCAACCTCCGCTCTCTCCGAGCCTGTCCGGCTCAGGCAGACCGGCGATAGCTGGCTCTGGATCCTGAGTTTTCTGGAGCAGGGAATCCGACCAGATGATGCTGCGGTCGGATCTTGCTCTAAAGGCCCAGAAGGTCGAGCGTGAGCGCCAGAATCTGGCGTTCGTCGAAGTGCTCGAGGGCGCGGGCGCGGCCCGCCTCGGCCATCGCGTGGCGCAACCCCGGGTTCGCCGCCAGGCGACCGAGTGCCGCCGCGAGCGGGGCCACGCTGCGGACGGGAACCAGGTATCCCGTCTCTCCATCCACCACTTGCTCGCGCACGCCGCGCAGATCCGAGGCGACGACCGGCAGGCCCACCAGCATCGCCTCGACGATCGACATCGGCAGCCCCTCGAAATGGCTGGGCAGCGCGAAGATATCGGCGGCGGCCAGGAGCGCCGGTATGTCCTCGCGGTAGCCGAGCCGCTTGAGGCGCGAACCAAGCCGGCTGCTGGCGAAATCCGGTTCGACGGAGTCGTCGTGGTCGGAGGCGAGGCGCTCGCCGACCACCCAGAGCTCGGCGTCGAGGTCCGCCATGGCCGCCAACAGCTCCGGGATACCCTTGGCGCGGACCAGGCGGGAGACGATCACCACCACCGTACGCTCGGGCGGCGTCCGCAGCTCTGCGCGGATGCGCAGGCGCGCCTGCGGGTCCGGGCGGAAGCGTTCGGGGTTGCGGCCGTTGCCGATGGCGACCGGGGCGCGGGCGAGGTGCAGCCGCCGTGCGTCCTGCGCCTCCGCGGCGGAGACATTGAAATAGACATCCGTGACGCGTCCGGCGATCCATTCGAGCCCGATCGCGAGATATCGCCGCCACCAAGGTCCGGGCTGGTTGAAGAGATAGCCATGGCATGTGTAGGCGATGCGCGGAACGCCGGCGACGCGTGCGGCGAGGCGGGCGAGGAACCCGCTGATCGGCATGTGCGCGTGCACGAGGTCGGGCTTCTCGCGGCGCATCAGCGCCAACAGCGCGAGGAAGGCCCGTAGTTGCGCGCCCGGCGAGAGGCTGCGCGACATCGGCACCGTCTCGACCCGGATGCCCTCGGCGCGCACCTGCGCGAGCAGCGGGCCGTCGGCGCAGACCCCCACGACCTCGTGCCCGCGCTCGCGGATGCCGCGCAGCAGCGGCAGGATGAACTGGCGCAGCGCGAAATCGACGTTGGTGACTTCGAGAACCTTCACGTGGGGAATCGCTGGCCGGCGGCTAGACCGCGCCCCAGACCTCGCGGGCAACCTCGACGCATCGTTCGAGCTTGCGCCACTGCTCATCGGCGGTCAGCAGATTGCCTTCCTCGGTGCTGGCGAAGCCGCATTGCGGCGACAGTGCGAGCTGCTCCAGTGGGACGAAGCGGCTCGCCGCCTCGATGCGGCGCTTCAGATCGTCCTTCGACTCCAGCGCGCCGGTCTTGGTGGTCACGAGGCCGAGCACCACGATCTTGTTGCCGCGGGGGACGAAGCGCAACGGCTCGAACCCGCCGGCACGCTCGGTGTCCCACTCCATGAAATAGGCGTCGACGCCAATCTGGTTGAACAGCGCCTCCGCTACCGGCTCGTAGCCGCCGGTGGCGATGAAGGTGGATCGGAAATTGCCGCGGCAGAGATGCATCGACACCACCATGTCGGCGGGGCGGCCGGCGATGGCGCGGTTGATCAGGTCGGCGTAGATGCCGAGCAGGTTTTCCACGTAATCGCCGCGCGACTTGAGACCGGCGATCTGCTCCGGGTCGCAGAGATAGGCGATGTTGACCTCGTCGAGCTGGAGGTAGCGGCAGCCAGCGGCGGCGAAGGCCTGCACGGCGTGGTGGTAGGCGCGGCCGAGATCGTCGAAGAATGCGTCCATCTCGGGGTAGACCCGCCGGTCGATCGAATTCCGCCCGCCCCGGAAATGCACCACGGAGGGGGCGGGGATGGTCTGCTTGGCGACGGCCGTCTTCACATGGCCGGCGACGAACTGGAAATCATCGATGAAAGCCGGCTGCGTCCAGGCGATGCGACCGGTGACGCGCAGCCGATGCGGCAACATCACCCCGCCCTTGAACTCGACGTGCTGCTCGGGAACGTAAAGCTCCGTGCCGCCGAGCCGGGCCACGAAATCATAGTGCCAGTAAGCGCGGCGGAACTCGCCGTCCGTCGCGGCGCGCAGGCCGATCGCTTCCTGCCTGGCGATGGCCTCGGCGATCGACCGGTCCTCGATGGCGCGCAGCGCGGTGGCCGAGAGGCCGCCGGCCGCGTGCTTCGCGCGTGCCTCGCGCAACGCTGGCGGGCGCAGCAGGCTGCCGACATGGTCGGCGCGAAACGGCGGGCGGGTCCGGGGTGGCTGCGGCGTCGGGCTTCGCATGGGGCGCGTTCTCCTGGATCGGGGAGCTTCATGCCGTGCGCAGTGGTTGCGGTCAAAGGCGCCCGAGGGTGGGCCGAGAATGATGGTTTGCCCGGCGCGGATGATGGTCTATGCGGCGGCGCATGACGCTCTCCCTGCGGCTGGCGCACCTCGTCGAGGCGTGCTGGCAACGGCGCGGCCGGGTTCTGCTCGCCGCCCTTCTCCTGACCTTGCTGGCGCTGGCCGCAGCCTGGCTGCGGCTCGGCATCGACACCAACACGGACCATCTGTTCTCCGCCTCGCTGGCGTGGCGCCAGCGCGAGATCGCCTATGACAAGGCGTTCCCGCAGGACAACAATCTCATCGTCGCCGTGGTGCGCGGAGCGACGCCGGAGGAGACGGACGCCGCCGCGGCGCATCTCGCGGCAACGCTCGCGCATGCGCCCTCGATCCGCGCGGTGCGGCGGCCGGATGCCGGCGCGTGGTTCCGCCAGAGCGGGATGCTGTTCCTCGACACCAAGGCCCTGTCGGCATTGCTGAACCGCACGATCGACGCGCAGCCCTTTATCGGCCAGCTCGCTGCCGACCCCTCGGCGCGCGGCCTGTTTGCGGCGCTGACGCTGGTTGCGGTCGGCGTGGAGCATGGTGCGGCGACGGCGCCGATGCAGCCGGCACTGGCGGCCTTCCATGCCACGCTCAAGGCGGCGCTCGCCGGCAAGGCGGAGCCGCTGTCCTGGCAGCGGCTGCTGGCCGGCGGGCTTGCCGACCTCGCGGGGCCCGAGCGCTTCGTGCTGATCACGCCGGTGCTGGACCATGCCGCGCTGCAGCCCGGCCGGGCTGCGACCGACGTCGTGCGGGCGGCGATCGCCGGCTTGCCCGAAGTCAGGGCGGGACGCGCAAGCGTGGCGCTGACCGGCCCCGTGCCGCTGGCGGACGAGGAATTCGCGAGCGTGGCGCAGGGGGCCGCGCGGGGAATGCTGATCACCGGGCTGCTGGTGCTGCTGTGGTTGTTTCTCGCCGCGCGCTCCTGGCGGCTGGTGCTGCCGATCGTGGGCACACTGGTGGTTGGCCTCGCGCTCACCACCGGTTTCGCGGCGGTCGTGGTCGGGACGCTCAACCTGGTCTCGGTGGCGTTCGCGGTGCTGTTCGTTGGCATCGCCGTGGATTTCGCGATCCAGTTCTGCGTGCGCCTGCGCGAGCAGCTGCACGAATATCCCGATCTCAAGATCGCGCTGATGGCGACCGGGTATCACGCGGGGCCGGCGATCGGGATCGCGGCGCTGGCGACCGCGGCTGGCTTTCTCTCGTTCGTGCCGACCAACTTCGCGGGGGTGGCGGAGCTGGGCCTGATCGCGGGGGCGGGGATGGTGATCGCGCTCGCCTGCACCCTGACCGTGCTGCCGGCGATGCTGACGCTGACGCGACCCCGGCCGGAGGGGGGCGAGGTGGGCTTTGCCTGGGCGGCGCGGATCGAGGACCGCCTGGTGCCGATCCGCCGGCTGGTGCTGGCCGGTTTCGCGGTGCTGGCGGTGTTGGGCGTGGTGGTGCTGCCGCGCATCCCCTTCGACGGCGATCCGCTGCACACCAAGAACCCGAACACCGAGGCGATGCGGACCCTGAAATCGCTGATGGCCTCGCCGGTAACGACGCCCTACCTCGCCGAGGTCGTGGCGCGGGATGAGGCCGCCGCCGAGGCGCTGGCGAAACGGCTTGGCGCCCTGCCCGAGGTTGCGCAGGTGCGCACGCTGTCGAGCTTCGTGCCCGAGGACCAGACGCACAAACTGGCGCTGATCCAGGACGCGGCGACGCTGCTGATGCCAAGCCTGACACCGGCGGGACCCGCGGCGCCGGTGCGGGCCGGCGATATCAGGCTCGCGGCACGCACCGCGGCGACGGCGATCGGGCGAACCATCGCCAAGGGCGAGGTGCAGCCTGGCTCGGTGCTCGCGCAGATCGGCGACGACCTGACGAAGCTGGAGCAGGCGCCGGACGCGACACTGTTTGCCGCCAATGACGCACTGACACGCTACCTGCCCGCGGCCCTCGACGATCTGCGCGCAGGGCTCAACGCGCAGCCGGTGACGCTGGCAACGCTGCCAGCGTCGCTGCGGCGCGAATGGCAGTTGCCGGACGGGCGTGTGCGGGTGGAAGCGGTTGCCGGACCAACCGGGCGCACGCCCGCCGGGCTGCGACGTTTCGTGACGGCGGTCCGTTCGGTGGCGCCGGATGCCATCGGCTCCGCCGTCGTCATCGTCGAGAGCGGGCTGACCGTCGTGCGTGCGTTCCGCACCGCGGCGGCGGGCGCGCTGGCGGTGATCGCGGTGCTGCTGGCGCTGGTGCTGCGGCGCGCGGACGATGTCGCGCGGGTGCTGGCGCCGCTGCTGCTGTCGGCGCTGATGACGGCGATCGCAATCGTGATGGTGCCGCTGCCGATCAACTTCGCCAATATCATCGCGCTGCCGCTGCTGCTCGGCGTCGGGGTGTCGTTCAACGTGTACTTTGTGAGCAACCATCGTGCGGGGGCCCGCCAATTCCTCGGGACAGCGACGGCACGGGCGGTCTTGTTTTCGGCCTTGACCACAGGGACGGCTTTCGGTTCTCTGGCGGCGAGCACGCATCCGGGGACCGCGAGCATGGGCGTGTTGCTGCTGGTGAGCCTGTTCTGCACGCTGGTGGCGACACTGGTGTTTCTCCCGGCGCTGCTTGCCCGATGAGGCGGTGGGCGCTGCTGCTGGTGGCGCTGTTCGCGGGCGGTGCCGGGCCGGCGCCATGGCGCTCGTTTCATGTCATTCTCTGGCAATCGGACCGCGATGCCGCGGCACTGGCGGCGGCCAAGGCGCTCGGCGTGACGGATGGACGGATCTTCGCCAGCCGCAGCGAACCAGTGGATACGGCCGGACTGAGGCGAGAGGCGGCCCCGCTCGAGGCGGCCGGGCTTGGTTTCTATGTCGAAAACATCGCCACCGACTATTACAGCGCCTATCACCGCTTTTTCCCGAACCATCCGCCGACCTGGGAGATGGACAAGCTGCGCGCGCTGCGGCGGGTCTCGCCGCATGATCCGGCGCTGTTCCGCCGCCAGCCCGGGTTCGAGGATCCGGCCTGGCAGAGCCGCATCGCGGGTCGGCTCGCAGCGACCGTCGGTGTCTTCGGCGCGGTGCCGCGGTATTACAATCTCGGCGACGAAGCCGGGATCGCCGATCTTGCTTCGGCATGGGATTTCGACACCGCGCCGTCGAGCCTTGCCCGGTTCCGGCAATGGTTGCGCCATCGTTATGGCAACGTCACCGCGCTCGACCGCGCCTGGGGTGCGCACGAAACGCGCTGGGCCCGGGTCCAGCCGGAGCTGACGGACGCGGCGCTGGCGCGTACCGACGGCAATTATACGGCCTGGTCGGACTTCAAGGCGTTCATGGACGCACGCTTCGCAGCCGCGGTCGCACGCGGCACGCGAGCGGTGCACCGTGCCAACCCGCGCGCGCGCTCGGCGCTGGAGGGCATGCAGCCGACGGGCTGGGGCGGCTACAATTGGGCGCGGCTCGCGGGCAGCGCCGATGTCTTCGAGATCTACGATTTCTATGGTTCTCTGGCGACCGCGCGCGGGTTCGATCCGCACGCCGTGCTGCTGACGACGAGTTTCGCCGGGCCGCGCGAGGGCTGGCATCTCTGGCGCGAGGCGCTGCGTGGCATACGCGGCGTGGTGATCTGGGACAGCCCGTCGATCGTCGCCGCGGACGGCAAGCCGTCGGCAAGAGGCGACGCGCTGGCGCCGGCCTTTCACGCGCTCACCGGAGCGCTCGGCCGGCGCCTCATCGCGGCGCCGGAGCCCGCCGCGCCGGTCGGGATCCTCATCTCGCAGGAGAGCTTCCGGCTGGGCTGGTTGCTGGCGCGGCGCACTGCGCTGGCGGCGGGCGGGAAGCACGACTGGGCGCAACGCAGTTCGGGCGACGAGGACGAGGACGTCACGCCGGGGCGGCGCGCGCTGGTCGATCTGTTGCGCAGCCTGGCCGCACGCGGTCTGCGACCGGTGATGCTGACCGACGCCATGGTGGCGCATGGCGGTTTGCGGGGGTTGCGGGTGCTGGCGATGCCGCAGGTGCTGGCGCTTTCGAATGCGGCGGGCGCGGCGATACGAGGCTTCGTTGCCGCCGGCGGAAAGGTCGCGGCGGATATCGTGCCGGGTGCCTATAGCGGACGCGGCCGCAAACGGGCGGTGCCGTTGCTGGCGGATGTGCGGACGTTACCGCTTGGCGCGGTGGCGGGGCTGATCGCCGCACCGGTGTCGGTGCTCGACGGCAACGCGCCGGCGGCGGACGTCGAGATCCATGTCCGGCGCGAGGGCGCGGATTTGCTGGTCTCGGTGCAGGCGACGAGGCAGGCGAGCCATCTCGCGCGCCGCCTGGTGCTGCACGTGCCCGGCCGGCGCATTGCACCGGTCTATCCGGCACCGGGGCCGGAAAGGGCCGGCTCCCTGGCGTTCACCCTGGGGCCCGTCGCGCCGGAGATCGTTGCGGTTCATTGACATTTGTGCGGCATCGCCACAGTGGCGGGGCGGCGCCGACGGCGCGAGGCGCCCGCGTGGCAGGCGGAACCGGCGCCAGCCAGCCAGGCCAGGGAAACGCCGTGGCAACCCGAGCGCCAGGCGAACCGGGGGCGGA